>NZ_JBIXLN010000012.1:0-110736 GCF_045798555.1 Paeniglutamicibacter sp. MACA_103
CGGGGCGGCCCTGGTGAAACTAGCTGCTGATGTCGGACTTCGTGATGCGGCCGCCCGGGCCGCGGGAGTCGTCCCCGGCCTCCTTGAGCTTGGCGCGGATCTCCTTGGGCAGCGAGAAGAGGATGTCTTCCTGGGCCGTGGTGACCTCCTCGACGCTGGCGTAGCCGTACTCGGCGAGCAGTGCCAGGACGTCGCGCACCAGGACCTCGGGCACCGAGGCGCCGGAGGTCACCCCGACGGTGGCCACGCCCTCGAACCAGGTCTCGTCGACCTCCGAGGCGTAGTCCACTCGGTAGGCGGCCTTCGCGCCGTATTCCAGGGCCACCTCGACCAGGCGCACCGAGTTCGAGGAGTTCGAGGAGCCGACCACGATGACCAGCTCGCTCTGCGGGGCCACGGCCTTGATCGCGGCCTGGCGGTTGGTCGTCGCGTAGCAGATGTCGTCGCTCGGCGGATCCTGCAGCTTCGGGAAGCGGGCGCGCAGGCGGCGCACCGTCTCCATGGTCTCGTCGACGCTCAGGGTGGTCTGCGAGAGCCAGATGAGCTTGTCGGGGTTCTTGACCTCGATGGTGTCTGCCTCGTCGGGGTTGTTCACGATCTGGGTGTGCTCCGGCGCCTCGCCGTAGGTGCCCTCGACCTCTTCGTGGCCTTCGTGCCCGATCAGCAGGATCTCGTAGTCGTCCTTGGCGAAGCGCACCGCTTCCTTGTGCACCTTGGTCACCAGCGGGCAGGTCGCATCGATGGTGCGCAGGTTCCGGTCCTCGGCGGACTGCACGACGGCCGGGGAAACGCCGTGGGCGGAGAAGACGACCAGCGCGCCCTCGGGCACCTCTTCGGTTTCCTCCACGAAGATCGCGCCGCGCGCCTCAAGGGTGGAGACCACGTGCAGGTTGTGCACGATCTGCTTGCGCACGTAGACCGGTGCGCCGTAGTGCTCCAACGCCTTTTCCACCGCGATGACTGCTCGGTCGACGCCTGCGCAGTATCCGCGCGGGGCGGCCAGCAGGACATTGCGCTCGCCCTCGATGGGCGCCGCGGCGGCGATTTCAGCCGGTGTGCGACGGGTGCGCGGGATCTTGGGCATCGGAAGGGAGACCTGAACGGTGGAACTGGTAGCCATGGGTCCAAGTCTACTGGGGCGCGCAAAATCGGGGGTGGGGATTCCGCCACCGGCCTAGCGGCGTCGTCGGCCGGTCCGCTGCCCAAGGACCGCGTGCAACAGCGAGGCGATGGCGGCGATGTTGCGCAGGGGTGTTGGGATTCTCACGTTGCTCCTGTCGGTTCGGCGCCGGGCCGCGGTGCGTCTGCGCCCGGCGGAAGCGTTTTGTCCCCCGTTGCTGGTATCAATGGGTGTTGGTGTAGTTTCGAATCCCGGCACCAAGGAAGGCGCGCACCCACGTGGATCAAGCACAAGAAGCACAAGGTTCGCTGCCGCGCACCGCCGCGGCCACCACCCCGCAAAACCCCTGGCCGCTGCGGGTGTTGAGCGAAAAATTGAAGCAGCACATCGAGAACTCCCCCGAATCCTGGGTGGAGGGCCAGCTGCTGGAGGCGAATGTCCGCAACGGCCACGCCTACCTGACGCTGCGCGACGTGGATGTCGACTACTCGTTCTCGGTGACGGTGTGGGCCTCGGTGATGCGCTCGCTGGACACGCCCCCGGAGGTCGGCTCCCGCGTGGTGGCACGGGTCAAGCCCAGCTTCTACGCCAAGACCGGCAGGCTGTCCCTCAACGCCTCCGACCTGCGCCCCGTGGGGCTCGGCGACCTGCTGGCCCGCCTGGAACGCCTGCGCCGCTCGCTCTTTGACGAAGGCCTCTTCGACCCTGCGCGGAAGCAGCGGCTGCCGCTGCTGCCGGGCCGCATCGGGCTGATCACCGGGCGCGACTCGGACGCGGAGAAGGACGTCGTCCGCAACGCCACGCTGCGCTGGCCGGCGGTGGCCTTCGACATCCGCAACACTGCGGTCCAGGGAGTCAACGCCGTCGGCGAGGTCATGGCCGCGCTGCGCGAGCTCGACGCGAACCCGGACGTCGAGGTGATCATCATCGCCCGCGGCGGCGGCGCGCTGGAGGACCTGCTGCCGTTCAGCTCCGAGGACCTGGTGCGCGCGGTCGCGGCCTGCAGCACCCCGGTGATCTCCGCCATCGGGCACGAGGCGGACCGGCCGATCCTCGACGACGTGGCCGATGTCCGCGCCTCGACCCCCACCGACGCGGCAAAGCGGGTGGTGCCGGACCTGGCCGAGGAGCTGGCCAACCTGGCCCAGGCCCGGAACCGGCTGGACCGGGCGGTGCGGGGGAACGTGGAACGCGAGACCCAGCGCATCTCCGCGCTGCGGGCCCGCCCCGTGCTGGCCAACCCCGGCTCGATGGTGCAGGTGCGCCGGGAGGACGTCGTCCGGCTGGCCCGACGCAGTACCCTGGCCATGCGCACCTCGCTGGCCCGCGGCCACGACTCGATCGCGCACCTGCGCGCCCAGGTCCGCGCCCTGTCCCCGCAGCAGACCCTGGACCGCGGCTACGCGGTCGTCCAGCTGGACTCCGGGGACATCGTCCGCTCCGCCGCCGACGCCCCCGAGGGCAGCAGGATCCAGGTGCGCCTGGCCCGCGGCCGCCTCGCCGCCACCGTCACCCACAGCCACACCCCGGAAGAAGGAAACACCCCATGAACCCCGAAGCAGCAAATTCCGACATCGCCGCGCTGAGCTACGAACAGGCCCGCGAGGAACTGGTGGCCGTGGTCGCCCAGCTCGAGGCCGGGGCCGCGACCCTCGAGCAGTCCCTGGCCCTGTGGGAGCGCGGCGAGGCGCTGGCCGCCCGCTGCGAGGCCTGGCTGCAGGGCGCCACCTCGCGCCTGGATGCCGCACGCGGACCCGAGTCCGAATAGTCCCGCACCGCACGCCCGGCTCCAGGCTCCCGGCACCCGGGCACCGGGCACCCGGGCGCAGCGGGCTAGGACGCGGCCAGGCGCCTCTTTTGTTCGGCCACGTCGAAGTCGGCGGCCGGCCACTGTGGGTCGATGGCCTTCAGCGCCTCGGCAAGCAAGGTCGCCACGGCCAACCGGGCGTACCATTTCCGGTCCGCGGGAACCACGAACCACGGCGCGTCGGGCATGTGGGTGCGCCGGATCGCGGTTTCGTAGGCGTCCATGTAGTCCGCCCACACCTCGCGCTCATCGATGTCGGCGGGGTTGAACTTCCAGTGCTTGTCCTCGCGTTCCAGCCGCTCGGCCAGGCGCGCGCGCTGCTCGTCCTTGGAGATGTGCAGCATGACCTTGATGACGGTGGTGTCCTTGTCCGCCAGCTGCGCCTCGAAATCGTTGATGGCGCCGTAGCGGCGCTCGATCTCCTCGGCCGGCGACAGCCCCCTGACCTTGTGGATCAACACGTCCTCGTAGTGCGAGCGGTCGAAGACGCCGATGAAGCCGGGCCCGGGAAGCTGCTTGTTGATGCGCCAGAGGAAGTCGCGCTTGGCCTCCGCGGCCGTGGGTGCCTTGAAGGCGTGGAGCTTGACTCCCTGCGGGTCGACGGCGCCGATGACATGGCGCACGATGCCGCCCTTGCCCGCGGTGTCCATCGCCTGAAGGATCAACAGGACCTTCTGCGGGGCGCCCGCACGCGAGGCGGCAAACAGGCGCTCCTGCAACTCGCCAAGTTCGCGGCCCACCGCGACCAGGTCCCGGGCTCCGCTGGCCTTGTCCCCCGTGTAGCCGGGGGTCGAGGACGGGTCGATAGCACCCAGCTCGAAGTCCGCGGAGGCCGCAAGCGCGGACCGCGCGGCATCGGCAAAGGAAACGGGGCGTGACTTGGATTTCTGCTTCTTGCTCATGGTTCCAACCTTCAGGCTCGGGGTTCGTGGAAATCAGCGTACGGCATGGGCATTAACAATCGGCGCGCTGCCCCGCCGGCGGAGCGCCAGGCGTTGACCTGCCCGAACCCATCTTCGTTGTGCCCGTAGCGCGCGTTGCGTGCCCCTTGCGGTCCCCCGCCGCCTGCGCACCGGTCCCACGGCCCCGGGCGCCGGCCGGGATGGGCGCGCCTCGGTGCGGGCACGCAAAAGGGCGCGCCCATCCCGGCTCCCTGGGCAGCCCAGGGGGTTGGGGACGAACGCGCCCGATGTCCCGTGCGGTGGCATGGGACCGCCGGATGCCGTTAGACGGCGATCTTGCCCTCGCGCAGGTCCTCGAGGAACTCGGCGATGCGGCCGATCGCGTCCTGCAGGTCGCGCACCGCCGGCAGGGTGACCAGCCGGAAGTGGTCCGGGGCGACCCAGTTGAAGGCGGTGCCCTGGGTGACGAGCATCTTCTGCTGCTTGAGCAGTTCCAGGGCAAAGTCCTCGTCGTTGTGGATCGGGTACATCTCACGGTCCAGCTTCGGGAACAGGTACATGGCGCCCTTGGCCTGCTGCACCGAGACCCCCGGGATCTCGTTGAGCATCTTGTAGGCGATGTCGCGCTGTTCCTTCAGCCGGCCGCCGGGCAGGATCAGGTCGTTGATCGACTGGTAGCCGCCCAGCGCGGTCTGGATGGCGTGCTGGCCCGGCACGTTGGCGCACAGGCGCATGTTGGTCAGCAGGTTGATGCCCTCGATGTAGTCGCTGGCCAGGTGCTTGGGTCCGGAGATGGCCATCCAGCCGGCTCGGAAGCCGCAGACCCGGTAGGCCTTGGAGAGCCCGGAGAAGGTCAGCACCAGCACGTCGTCGGCCAGCGAGGCGGTGTTGATGTGGGTGGCGTCGTCGTACAGGATCTTCTCGTAGATCTCGTCGGAGAACACGATCAGCTTGTGCTTGCGGGCCAGCTCCAGGATGCCCTCGAGCGTGGCCTTCGGGTACACCGCGCCGGTGGGGTTGTTGGGGTTGATCAGCACGATGCCCTTGGTGCGCGGGGTGATCTTCGCGGCCATGTCCTCGAGGTCCGGCAGCCAGCCCTCCTCCTCGGTGTTGAGGTAGTGCACCGGGGTGCCGCCGGCCAGCGAGACCGAGGCGGTCCACAGCGGGTAGTCCGGGGCCGGGATCAGCACCTCGTCGCCGTTGTTCAGCAGCGCGTTCAGGGACAGGGTGATCAGCTCGGAAACCCCGTTGCCTAGGTACACGTCGTCCACGCCGATGGTCTGGATGCCGCGGGTCTGGTAGTACTGCGAGACCGCGGTGCGGGCCGAGAAGATGCCGCGCGAGTCCGAGTAGCCCTGCGCGTTGGGCAGGTTGCGCATCATGTCCACGAGGATCGCGTCCGGGGCCTCGAAGCCGAAGGGCGCGGGGTTGCCGATGTTCAGCTTGAGGATCCGCTGGCCCTCCGCCTCCATCCGCTGGGCGTGTTCCAGCAGGGGCCCGCGAATGTCGTACAGGACGTTGTGGAGTTTCGTGGACTGCTTGAATTCTGGCATGCTCTTACTTTCTCATTTTGGGCCGCGTGCGCGCTGGCACTGTGAGCAAGGCAACTCGGGCGGCGCCCCGAGTGTGAAGCCCTGGCGTCATCATGGCACGGCGACCAGTGACTTGTCGGCCAGCCAGTCCGCGGCGGCCTTCTTCGGGTCCAGCGCGTCGCGGCCGGAAACCATGCGGTTAAGCTCCAGCAGGTCCTCCTGCTTGAGCGCGGCGCTGAGCTTGTTGACGGCCTTGATCGCGTCCTGGCCCACCCCGTCGGTGGTGATCAGCGGGGTCAGCGCCTGCGGGGCGAAGAGCGCGCCGGCGTCTTGCAGCACCATCAGGGCGTTGTCCGGGATCCCGGCGTTCTCCAGGGTGGTTGCCTGCACCTGGACCGCGTCGCTGATCACCGGCAGGACACCGCGCACCTGCTCGTCGGTGAGCTCGGCGACGGACTTCGGGGTGCAGTCGGCCTTGGCCGACAGCTCCGGCACGAGCGAGGCCTTGGCCGCACGGGAGATCCCGAATTCCAGCCGCGGGCACAGCGCACCGAGCTGGTCGATGCCCGTGAGCTTTTCGCGCGCGCTGGTGGCGGCGGTGACGACCAGGGTTCCGGTGCGCTCCGCCTCGGCGGTGTCCAGCACGGCGAAGCCCGTGGGGGTCAGCTCGTGCAATTGCTTGGTCGTGGCCGCGGCCTGCGATGCCCCGGCACCGGAGGCCGTCGGCGTGCTTGCCGATTCACCCGCCGCGCCCTGCGCGCCGGGCAGCTTGCCCAGCGCGGCGAGCAGTTCGCTGGAACCGGCCACGGCGACGTCCGCCCGGCCCGCCAGGACCTCCGCGATCGGATCGGCGGCGGGCGGGGCCAGGCGCGCGGCGACCCCGGCGTCGGCCAGGACGTCCCGGTAGGCGTGGCCGAGGGCCTGGGAGGTGGCATCGGGCCGCTGCACGAGCACCAATTCGCGTTCGGTCTGCGCCTGCGAGGTGTGCACGTCGGTGCCCGAGGTGCACCCCGCCAGGGCCAGCAGCAGGGCGCCGAGCCCCAGGAGGCGAAGCCCGCGCAATCCCCGGGGCCGGGTGTTTTCCGTCATTTGGTGCTTTCCTGGTGGAGGTTTTCCCGGTACAGCTTGATGGCCGCATCCACGCGCTCGACGCGGTTCAGCGCGGCAACCTCTTCCAGCGGGAACCAGGCCGCCTGGCTGGTGGTGCCGCCGGCCTCGTGGCGCAGCGCCCCGCCGGTGACGGTGGCGGCATAGAGCACGGCCACCGTCTGCATGGGGTATTCGGTGCCGCTGTAGCGCTTGTGCGCCGGGATCAGCCCCGAGTCCACGGAGAGCAGCGAATCGATCCGCACCCGGTACCCGGTTTCCTCCTCGACCTCGCGCACCGCGCCGGCATCGATGGCCTCGCCGAGTTCCACGCCCCCGCCGGGCAGGGTCCAGCGCGGCACAAATCCGGCATCGCGCTCGCGCATGTCCCACAGGGCCAGCAGGATTTCTCCGTCGCGGATCACCACGCAATAGGCGGCAAGCCGGGTGTCGAAGCCGCGGTGTGCCTGGGGTTCGGGGGTAGTCATGGAACCATTTTAGGGTGTGCGGGGTCGTTCCCCGGGCTCCAAATCTCCCGAAGCGGGCGCAACTGTGATGGAATATCAGCATGGCACCTTCAGCTTTTCCGCAACAACCGGTTGAACTTGACGCCGTTGACCGTCGAATTATTCAGGAATTGGTCGATGACGCACGCATAAGCAACGCGCTGCTGGCGCAGCGCACCGGCATCGCCCCGTCCACGGCGCTGCTGCGCACCCGCGCCCTGGTGGAACGCGGGGTGCTCACCGGCTACCACGCGGAGGTCAGCCTTCCGGCGGTCGGGCGCAGCGTGCAGGCGCTGATTTCGGTGAAGCTGCGGGTGCATGACCGCGTGCAGATCGATCGCTTCACGCAGAAGATGCCCCGGTTGCCCGAGGTGCTCTCGATGTTCCATGTTTCCGGCGCCACCGACTACCTGCTTCACATCGCGGTGAGTTCCACCGAGGCGCTGCGCGACTGGGTGCTCGACAACCTGGCCACCGACGAGTCCGTGGGCCACACCGAAACGACGCTGGTCTTCGGCCACCACAAGGGCCTGGGCGGGCCGATCCCCGAAGACCCGGAGAACTAGCCGCGCAGTTCCGGCCGGGCGGGTGGCGTTGCGGGGGGCTCCGGATCAGGCGAACGCGTCGGCGCGCCGCACCAAATCCCGCACGGCCAGCAACCGGGCCTCGGCCACCTGCTCCCAGGTGTCGTTCCCGAGGCCGCGGGACCCGGCAATCAGCGTCAGCGCAACCGCGGCTGACCTCGCCCACAGGGCACGCGGGTCGACGGTGCGTTCAAAGACCCGTGCGAAGCGCTCCAGGGCCGCCCCGGCACCCTGGTTCTTCTCGCCCAGCGACGGCAGGATCGCCAGGTGCCCCAGCAGGCAGGCGAGGTCATCGACCCGGTACCCCGGCCCCAGCGAGTCCAGGTCGAGCAGGGCGCTGATCTTCCCGGAGCTCAGCAGGATGTTCGCGTCGTAGAAGTCCCCGTGGGCCGGCACTTGCTCCCCGCGGTCGGAGGCGGAAAGGTGCGCCGTGATCCGCTGCACCAGCGCCGCCAGTTCCTCGGCGCGCCGCGGCAGGGCCAACGTGGCAGCCTGCAGGTAGCGCTGGATCGAATCGCTCCAGGCGCGCCTGGCATCCAGCTGCATCACGCCCGGGGGCAGCGCATCGAGCAGGGCGATGAAATCCTTCGGGTCCAGGTCGGCTCCCGCGTGCGGGCGGAGAGCCGCGCCCAGGGATTCGCCGCGCCCGGCCTCCAGCGCCAGGATCCCGTCGCTGCGCGGGGCTAGCGTGGCGGGGACCGGGATCCGGGTCCCGTCCAGCAGCCGGTGGCGCAGGCGCAGGCCGGCGATCGCGTCGGGGCGTCCCACCTTCAGGAAGATCGTGCGTTGGAGCTGCAGCGGACCGCGCGTGGTGAAGGTTGCCCGCAGCACCGCGCGGCGCAGCGGCCGGTAGGCGATGGTCTTCAGCGCGGTGAGCCGCTCGCCCTCGCCCCAGGTTTCCTGCACGTAGGCCCGGTCCGCGGCCAGGGCCAGGTCGGGCAGCAGCGGGTCGCGCGGGTGGATCCAGCCGCTGACGGTGGTTCCCGGTTCCCCGGTGCCCGTGCCGACCGATGTGGCGGCGACGCCCGGGATGGTGATTTTTTCGGTGGTCGCGCCCAGCTCGTTGAACCCGGTGCCCGCGGGCATGCGGTACATGGCACTGATACCGGCTCCGGGCCGGTGCTGGATGCGCAGCCGATTCGCGTCGTAGTCCCAGCTCCCCGCCGGGACGCTGCCGCCGAGTCGGCGCACCAGGTCCGGGATCGCGGCCGCCAGCGCGGCAAGCTGCGCCGCATCGGCGGGACCCGGTGCGCTGGCGGTCATCGGATGGGAAGGTTTCGCCGGTTAGGCGCGGCGGCGCTGCATGACGTCGTCGAGATTGATGCGGTCGCCGGCGGCCTCGGCGCGCGGTGGTCGGGCGACGGGTGCCTCCGCCGTTGCGGGCTTCAGCACCGGTGCACTCTTCCCGGCGACGGGAGCCGGGGCGATGGACGGTGCCTCGGCGGCCGGGGCGAGCGGGATCGCCGGCAGGGCGGAGATGTCCTGCGCCGCGCCGGTGCCTTCGGCGCCTGCGGCCTCGGCCAGGCGGGCGGCGGCTTCCTGCGAACGCAGCGACGCACCGGTCGAAGCCTTCAGTTCGGCGCTGGCCTGTAGCGGTGCCGGGGCCGGGCGCTGTGCGGCATTGGCCACGACGTACTGCGGCAGCGGGACCTGCGTGGGTTCCCATCCTTCGGGGCGCTGCACCGCCGCTCCCTTGTGGGCGATGCGCAGTGCCTCGGCGCGCAGCTCCTGGACGGTCAGGCGCGGGGCACGCTTGTTGGAGTCCGGCTGGGCGTCAAAGACCACGGCGGTCTTCCGGACCGGCTCGGGGCTCGGGGTGCGACCGGTTTCCATGGCCAGGGTCCGCGTCGTTTCCAGCCGCTTGAGCAGCTTGCTGCGCCGATCGCGCACGGCCAGGCCGCGCAGGGTGGAGAAGCTTGCAATGGCCAGAGCCAGGGCCACCAACGGCACCCAGCCGGAGAACACGCCCGCCAGGGCGAGCACGCCGCCGATGGGCAGGGCCAGCACGGCGAGGCAACCGAGCAGGGCAACGGCCAGGCGGTCGTAAAAAATGCGCAAGGGTGGCTGCCCCGTCGAGCTGGACTCGACTGAAGCGTTGGATGCTACCGGTGCCATGTTGCTCCTCCGTCGGCTGGCGACTGACTTCTCCTGCGGATCCGCCCGGCCCTGCACTGAAATGGCCGATTTACTCCGTCGTGGCGTTTCCATTGCCGTGCAGCTCCCCCCGGCGCAGGTTCGCCGCCGGAATTTGTTGCCAATGTGAAACGTCCACGTCAACCACATTAAGCATGCATGTGCGCACGATGCCGCATTCAACCCGGTGTGTCCGGCAATACTCTGGGCAAATTTGCGATATTGCCGATTTTCGCCCTGGTGTTTCGCGCTATTGCGTCCTGGCCAGCCAGCGGTTGAGCATCCCCTCGGGGACCTCGGCGGCCGTCAGCGCGAAGCTGCGGTGGTCGGCCCACTGCCCGTTGATGTGCAGGTAGTCCTTGCGCAGCCCCTCGTCGCGGAAGCCGAGCTTTTCGACAACGCGCAGGCTGGCGTCGTTTTCCGGGCGGATGTTGATCTCGATCCGGTGCAGCCCCATCGACTTGAAGCAGTGGTCCACCGCCATGGCGACGGCCTCCGGCGCGATCCCGGTCCCGGCGTGGCCCATATCGACCCAGTACCCGATCGAACCACTGCGTGCGGCTCCCCACACGATGGAGGAGACGGTCAGCTGGCCGACGATCGGGGCGCGCTTGGAGTGCAGCGAGGGCAGCGTGATGGCCCAGGGCAGGCACTGCCCCAGCCGCGCCGTGCGGTTCTGGACCGAGACCATTTGCCCGAAGTCCGCCGGGTACCCGGTGCCCTCGGGCAGGGTCGCGTCCCAGGGGGCGAGCCACTGGTCGTTGGTGCGGCGCAGATTCATCCATTCCGCCTTGTCACGGCGGCGCAGGGGGCGCAGCAGCAGCCGCGGCCCGTGCACGCTGACTGGCCAATGGCGGTCAAATTCGGACATGTAACCAATCCTATCGATTCCACGGGTTCCCGACTGCCGCTGTCCTGCCGCCGCGGTGGCGCCTCGGTGCCGGCAGACCCCGCAGGCCGCGTCGGCGCTGCCGGGCACCGCACCCACATGGTGTCTAGACTGTGGAGCGTGAGCGAGATGAACATCAAGGACGATGCACGGAACCAGTTGCGCGCGCGCCGCCGTGCCATGGGACCGGCCCTGCGCGAGTCGGAAATGGCGATGCTGGCCGGACACCTGCTGCCGTGGCTGGGGCAAAACGCGCCGCGACGGACCCTGACCTGCTTCCTGTCCTACGGCACCGAGCCGCCCACCGGCCCGCTGCTGGCCGAACTGCACGCCGCCGGCTACACGATCTACGTCCCGATCTGCGAACCAGAGCGGCGCCTGTCCTGGACCCGGTGG
Source organism: Paeniglutamicibacter sp. MACA_103 (assembly GCF_045798555.1). NCBI lineage: Bacteria > Bacillati > Actinomycetota > Actinomycetes > Micrococcales > Micrococcaceae > Paeniglutamicibacter > Paeniglutamicibacter sp. MACA_103. The sequence goes on from NZ_JBIXLN010000012.1 coordinate 10,956, forward strand.
TTCCCCGGCGTGGCGATGGCCCGCAGCGCCGTCGGGCCGATCGACGAACCGGTGGGCGAGCGCTTTGGCCCCGAGCTGATGGCCGAGATCGATGTCATCCTGGTGCCGGCCCAGGCAGTGGATGAAAACGGGGATCGGCTGGGGCAGGGAGGCGGCTACTACGACCGCTTCATCCAGTCCCTGACGGACCCGGCGCTGCGTCCGAAGCTGCTCAGCATCGCCTTCGAGCACGAGTTCGTGCCGGCCGGCCACTTCCCCGTCGAACCCTTCGACCAGCGCGTCGAGGCGGTCGCGCTTCCCTCCGGGGTGCGTAACCTCACCATGTAGCCGCGGGAGCGTACGTTAGAATTGGTGTAAGCGGATGCCTCTGGCGCCCGCAATCCCCTCTTCAACCATCGCTTGTCCGGGTGATCCGCCGCGCCGCTTGGTGCTCCGGCCCGCGGCCAGGCACGCAATGCCCGCGCGAAAGGATCAATATGCCTACCTATGTTTATGCCTGCAAGGACTGTGGCCATGCCATGGAGGTTGTCCAGTCCTTCAGCGACGAGGCACTGACGATCTGCCCCGAGTGCCAGGGTGCGCTGCGCAAGAAGTTCAACAGCGTCGGCGTGGTGTTCAAGGGCTCCGGGTTCTACCGCAACGACTCGCGTTCGACCACGAGCTCCAGCACCCCGGCCGCCAGCAGCAAGGTTTCCGCTTCGGCGTCGACCTCCGCGTAGCGACTGCCCCCGGGCGGTTCGGGCAGTGCACTTCCTCGCACAGGCCCCGCAGGGGCATTCCGTATGACCGTCTCGTCATGGGCTCCATCCGTTTGGGTGGGGCCCATGAGTTGCTTAAGGCATGACTCTTTTCCGCCGTACCGATGTTCCGCGCCCGGCCTTCTCCGCCCGGGGTCCCCGCCGTTCTGGCAGGGAGCTGTTTGCCAAGTACCGCCGGCACCTGGCCGCGGCGCTCGCGATGCTCTCGCTGGCCTTGTCCCTGGCGTTCCTCGCCCCCGCGACCGAAGAGCGCATCGACGTGCTGGTGGCCGGCCGGGACCTGCCCGTCGGTTCCCTGCTGCGGCCGGAGGACCTGCGCAGCCAGGCGGTTCCACGCTCGCTGGTGCCCGAGGGCACGTACGGGAACCAGCCGCCGGCCGCCGGCTCGAGGCTGGCGATTCCCGTCTTGGCCGGGACCCCGGTGTTTCCCACGATGGTCATCGGCCCCGGCCTGTTGGCGGGCCTGGAGCCGGGCTCCGTTGCGGTGCCGCTGCGCCTGGACGACGAGCAGACCGCATCGCTGGTGCGCGCCGGGCAGCGCGTCGATGTGGTGCTGACCGAGGGCAACGGGTTTGAAACCAAGCTGGATTCGCGGGTGTTGGCCCGTGCGGTGCCGATCCTGTGGACCGCGGCCCAGGACCAGCCCGACGGGCAGGGACCGTGGAGTGTTTCGACCGGGTCCGGGCAGGGCGGCTTGATCGTCGTGGGGGCCGGGGCGGGCAGTGCCGAGCAGCTCTCGACCGCGACGCAGCGGGGCAAGGTGTCCGTGGTGCTCGTCAACCCGTAGGTGCGTGCGGCGCGCCCGCGTCCTGCTGCAGGCCGCCGGAAAGCGGTGGTCCGGGGCGGATGGCCGCGTGCCTGTGGATGGCGGCCGGATGGCTGCCGGAAAGCGGTGGGAGGCTCAGTCCCAGTGCGGCGGCCGTTGGGACTTCAGCCAGTCGCCCAGGTCGTCCTCGGCGTCGCCCCAGCGGCGGGGGTCGTCCTCGGCGGCCTGCTGGTCGAGGACCGGCTTGGCCTTCCGGTCGTTGGGCGCCTTCCGCTCGTGGGCGGTGCGGGGCTTGTCGTCGGATTCCCCCGGTGCCGCAGCGGTGCCGGGCACCGCAGTGCCGGGTGCCGCATCGGCATCCGTGGACGGGCCCGGCGCGGTCCTGCCGGCGCCGTGGGGCAGCTCGAAGACACCGACCAGCGTCGAATCGCTGACCTGTTGCGGTGGTGCGGTGAAGCGCCGCGGCTTCCTTCGCCGCGGTGCCTCGGGTTCACCTGACATGGCTACGCATCGGCCAGGTCGGACTCCCGGCTGCCGGTGGCCGGCGAACCGGTGGCGGACGTGCCGGAGCCCGTGGATCCGCCGCGGGCGGTGTCGTCGCCGGAGCCATCGAGCCCCAGGAATCCCGCCAGTTCGTTGGCGACCTTGTCGGGGTCGGAGAACACGTCGATGGTCCACAGCGGCACATAGCGCCAGCCCAGGGCCTCGAAGAGCTGCGGACGCAGGCGGCTGCGCTCGCGCACCGAGAGTTCCCGATAGCCCTGCGTGCCGTCGTACACCACGGCCAGCGGCACCGCGGTGCCGTTGCCGGTGACATCCACCGCGTGGGCGGCGATGTCCAGCACCCCGCGGTAGTGCTGGGTGACAATGGCACCGCGCTCGGCCAGGCGTGCCATCAGGTCGGTGACCAGCGGGTCCTGCAGCGGCGTGGTGGTCGCGGACATGCCCGAGTCCCCGCCGAGCACCCGGCCGAAGAGCTCCAGGAAGCGGTAGGCGCCGAAGCGCATGCGCGCCAGGTCCATGTCCTGCGGGCGCAGCGCCGAGACCAGCACCATGGACTCCCGGGCACGGGTCACCGCGTTGACGAACAGCTCGTCGCCGCCGGGCTGCGACAGGGCGCCGAAGTCGTGCACGGTCTTGCCGTGGGTGGTGCGGCCGTAGCCCAGCGACAGGATGATGGCATCGCGCTGCAGCCCGGCCAAGCGGTCGACGCTGGTGACCAGGAAGCGTTCGGAGGCGGCACGGAAGTACTTCGTCGCCCACGGGTGGTTGGGCAGCTGGACGCGGATGCCCTCGGCGATCGCGGCGGCGTGCCGGCGGCTGCCGGCGATGACGGCCAGGGTCTTGTCCCCCCGGCGCGAAAGGTGCGTGAAGACCAGGTCGACGACGCGTTGGACCTCGGCCACGGTGGTCTCGACGGATTCGCCGTCGGCCCCCAGGGACCCGGTGCCGTCCATCACGTACTCGGCCTTCAGCGCCGGGGTTCCGGCGCCCAGCGAGCGGGCGGCCGGCAGCCGGGAGAGCGAATCGGCGTAGAAGTCGTGCGAGAGGGACTCGGTGAGCCCCTCGTCGATGCCCCGGTAGGCGGTGGAGAGCCGGATGAGCGGCAGCACCTCCTGGAGCGTCTCCATCGCGGAGATCGGCGCGGACTCGATCCGCGTGTGCGCCGTGGGGTCCACGGAGACCTCGAACGGGTTCGGGGCACCCATCATGGTGTCGCCGAACGCAATGACCTGCTTCGAACGGGAGATCGAGCCCAGGACCGAGCGCAGCGAGAGCGAGTCGGAATCCAGCAGGATGACGGCGTCGAACTCCATTCCGTCGGGCACCGTGGCGGGGATCAGCAGCGGGGAGCCGACCCATACCGGGCACAGCGAGTTCAGCAGCGAATCGCCCAGGGTGGCGAGATCGGCGACCGTCGGTTCCCCGTCCTTGAGCATGGCCCGCAGTTCGCGCGATGCCGCCCGGTGGTCGGCCAGCGCGGCCTTCCACGCCTTGGCCAGGGCCCAGCGCAGGCGCGAGGCCCCGGAGGAGACGTGCGCGGAGTCGGCCAGCCGGTAGTCGGCCTCCAGGCGGCGCAGCTTCTCCCCGTCGTTCATCGCCAGGAAGTCGTCGCCGGAGATCATGGCCTCCAGCGCGGACTGCCACCAGGCGAGGTCCAGTTCCGCGGCGACGGCCTCGGGTGCGACGTTGCGGGCCCGGAAGTCGTCCATGAGCTCGCCCAGGCCGTGCTCGGTGAGCTGCTCGGTGAGCAGCGTGCGTTCGGGCAGCTTCTCCAGTTCGCCCTGGTGCTTCAGCAGCTCGTCCATGCGGCCCTGGAGCGTATTGATGGGTTCGTCGCGCAGCGAGCGGCCGGCGGATTCGGGCAGCAGTGTGGCCAGCTTGTCGATGCGCGATCCGGCGTCCTGGTAGCCGGCGTTGACGTCCAGCAGCCCGGCCGGGACCATCGGGTGGCGCTGGGAGGTGGCGTGGTGGTGCCAGGCCAGGTGCTGTTCCTGCACGGCCTCGAGCGCGGACTGCAGGTCCGAGACGTGCACCCCGGGGCGCACGTAGTCCTTGGCGACCTTGCGCAGCCGCGAGCGGGTCATCGAGCTCATCTCGATGCCCCGTTCCCGGCGCCAGGAGGAGGAAGCGGTGGCGGAGATCAGGTCCTCGACGGACTTGTCGAAGATGTCCGACTCGAACTTGTCCAGCGAGCCGCGCACGGCCACCAGCAGGTCCAGCTGCTCGCCCCACTTGTTGTAGGAATCCGCCAGGCGGATCTCCGAGTGCGCGGCGACCTTGAGCATGTGCTCGCGCAGGATCGGCAGGTCGCGTTGCAGGCCGGTGACCAGGTCCAATGCGGTGTCGGTGTCGCGCTTGTTGCGCAGCCGTGCGCCGTACCAGGGGCTGGATTCCGACGCCTTGATGAACGCGCCGAGCTCGGCGGCGCGCTTGAGCTGCTCGGCGGTGGAGGTGCGGCTGGTGATCGAGTCGAGCACCGAGCGCTTCAGGCGCACCGTGGTGGCCGGGGCAGGGCTCAGCGCGGTGAGCCGGGCCAGTTCCTGCATGGCCCGGTACGGCGAGCAGCCCCAGCGTGCGCGGGTCGAATGCAGCGAGCGGACGTGGTCCAGCAGCGCGTGGCGGTGTTCGCGCAGGGACGCGTGCAGCTTGCCCAGCTGCGGCTCGGTGGCGCGCTCGTTGCGCAGGATCGCCCGGGTCAGCAGCTCGCGCAGGGCGTCGGGATCATCCTCCGGGGACAGCAGCAGCGCGGTCCCGGCCAGGTCCAGCCCGGCGAAGCGGGCCACGAATTCCTCGGCGCTGGAGCGCCGCTCGGCCACCACCAGCACGCGCTTGCCCGCGGAGGCGAGCACGCCGGCGGCGTTCAGTGCCGTCTGGGTCTGTCCGCTGCCGGCCGGGGCGCTGACGGCCACCGACTCCCCCGCCTCGACGAGGTCGAGGACCGCCTGCTGGGACTCGTCGGCATCCAGCAACAGCAGCTCGTCGGCGGGGTTGCGTTCGTCGCTGCTGCGCGTCGGGCGCGATTGACCGGCCCGGGCGGTGCCGCCGGTGCCCGTGGCGCGATCTCCGCGGTTGAGTTCGGCCTCGAAAAGCTTTTCCAGCACCGGGTGCTTCATGTCCATGCTGCCGGGGTCGGCGGGGTCGGCCAGGTCCGCGAAGGTGGAGATCAGCAGGCGGTGGGCGATGACCATGCCCGAGACGTCCGCGACCTGGGTGCGCAGCGCGTCCATCGCGCGGGTCGGGTCGAAGCGGGCGATGGAGTAGGCGGCGGCGTTGATGGCCGCGACGTCGATGTTCTGGTGGTGCTGGCGCTTGAGGTAGCGCAGCAGGGCGGGCGAGAACTCGGCCCGGCCCATGAGCTGGATCTCGAAGTCGTCCTGGTCCTCGCGCACCGAGAGCACGATGCGACCGAGCATGATCGGCGCGTTGAACTGCTCGCTGCGGCCCTCGTGGACGGCGCGCCAGTTGGCCTGGCCCGCGGAGAGGTAGCCGACGTCGATGCCGCGCTCGTCCCAGAGCTCGCGGATCTTGGAGCGCAGGGCGTCGGCGGTGCGGCGGGCCGAGTCGTATTGGTCCGAGTCGCGCAGCAGCGTGGAGAGCCGGGTGCGTCGTCCGGCCAGGAACTGGGCCAGCCCGGAGGGGTGGGCATGGGTGATGTCGATGCTGTTGGACACCGAGGGGGCGAACCGCAGCAACGTGTCGGTCCCCACCCCTGGGCCCAGGGAGTCAACCCATGTGGAGACCAATTCATCGCCGTGCTGCTGGTGCTCTGTCACCATACCGTCCCTTCACCTCTTGCCTGAATGCTGCCGCACCCGCGTGACGCGTTGCCGCGCGGATACATTCAGCCCTTACCAACCTAGTCCAAAACGGGCGTGCGATGCCGAACCAAAACACGTTGGGCACGGGCCTCTTGCGCTGCGGAGCGCCTGCCGCCGCCTCGCGGGGCGATGTTGCGCGCGCCCGGGCCTCCGCGGGGCCACGTTCAGGTGAACGATGTGGGCCCGGCGGGTGAACGGCGGGCGCTCGATCGATCGCATCGGCGCCGCCGCGACCCGGGGCGCTCCTGCCCCGCGGGGCACGCACCTTTCCGAAAACAGTTCAGGGGGAAGCCCGCATAGGCCTCCCCCTGAACTTTGCCGCCGGCGCGTCTACGCCGTCGGGCTTACTCCCATTCGATGGTTCCCGGTGGCTTGGACGTCACGTCCAGCACCACGCGGTTGACCCCGTCGACCTCGTTGGTGATCCGGTTGGAGATCCGGGCCAGCAGGTCGTAGGGCAGGCGCGACCAGTCTGCGGTCATGGCGTCCTCGGAGGACACCGGGCGCAGCACGATCGGGTGGCCGTAGGTGCGGTGGTCACCCTGCACACCCACGGAGCGCACGTCGGCCAGCAGGACGACCGGCATCTGCCAGACTTCCTCGTCCAGGCCGGCCGCGGTCAGCTCGGCGCGCGCGATGGCGTCGGCCTTGCGCAGCAGTTCCAGGCGTTCCTCGTTGACCGCACCGATGATGCGGATGCCCAGGCCCGGGCCCGGGAACGGCTGGCGCATGACGATCTCGGCCGGGAGGCCAAGCTGCTTGCCCACGGCGCGGACCTCGTCCTTGAAGAGCGCGCGCAGCGGCTCGACAAGCTCGAAGTCCAGGTCCTCGGGCAGGCCACCCACGTTGTGGTGGCTCTTGATGTTGCTGGCGCCTTCGCCTCCGCCGGATTCGACGACGTCCGGGTACAGGGTGCCCTGGACCAGGAACTTCACCGGCTGGCCGGAGTCGGCAGCCTCGGCGAGGATCGCGGTCTCGGCGGCCTCGAAGGCGCGGATGAATTCGCGGCCGATGATCTTGCGCTTGGTTTCCGGATCCGTCACGCCGTCAAGGGCGGTCAGGAAGCGCTCGCGCTCGTCGGCGATGTAGAGCTTCGCGCCGGTGGCGGCGACGAAGTCCATCTCCACCTGTTCCGCTTCGCCTTCGCGCAGCAGTCCGTGGTTCACGAACACGCAGGTGAGCTGGTCGCCGATGGCGCGCTGCACCAGGGCGGCTGCAACGGCGGAATCAACGCCGCCGGAGAGCCCGCAGATGGCCCGGCCGTCGCCGACCTGGTTGCGGATCTTTTCGACCTGCTCGTCCAGGATGTTGGCAGCGGTCCACGACGGGGTCAGGCCCGCGCCGTTGTAGAGGAAGTTCTCCAGCACGGCCTGGCCGTGGGCCGAGTGCTTGACCTCCGGGTGCCACTGCACGCCGTAGAGGCGCTTGGCCTCGTTGGCGAAGGCGGCAACGGGTGCGCCGGCGGTGGTGGCCAGGACCTCGAAGCCCTCGGGGGCCTTCGAGACGGAGTCCCCGTGGCTCATCCAGACGTTCTGTGCCTCGGGGATGCCGGCCAGGATGGAGCGTGCCGCTCCGCTGGCGGTGGCATCGGTTGCACCGTATTCGCGCAATCCGGTTTCGGCGACGACGCCGCCGAGGGCGTTGGCCATGGCCTGGAAGCCATAGCAGATGCCCAGGACCGGCACACCTGCCTCAAAAAGGTCGGCACCGACGCTCGGGGCACCGTCGGCGTAAACGCTCGAGGGGCCTCCGGAGAGGATGATTGCCGCCGGGTTCTTGGCGAGAATCTGTTCGGTGGTGAAGGTATGCGGGACGATCTCCGAATACACGTTGGCTTCGCGTACACGCCGAGCAATCAGCTGTGCGTACTGGGCCCCGTAATCGACGACCAGAACCGGCTGTTGCTCTGGGGTGCTGGGAGTGTTGGTCACGCGCCTAAGCTTAGCCGCCCGGAGAGCCCGCTTGCATCTTCAACCGGCCGAGCGTGACGCAAACTACTTTGACGGTGCCGTCGACCGCGTCACGTGGGCCCGCGAAGCGGCGTGCCGCGCACCTTCCTCCGGTTGGCCGCGGGCGATGCGGCGGGTGGGCAGGCGTGCGGCTTCCGTCCGCGGGCGAAGCCCGGCAGCTTAGTCGGTGAACATCGGCGGGGTGTATCCGGCGGTGCGCAGCTCGGGGTGCCAGTGGAGGTTCCGTTCCGGGTCCCCGCGGGGCTGGCCTGCCCGTGCAATGACGTAGGGTATCCCGTTGACCATCCGCAGGGTGATCAGCCCGGCATGGACCATGAGGTGGTGATGTTGGCACAGGCATGCGCCGTTATCGACACTGGTCAGCCCTCCTTCGGTCCAGGGCTTCACGTGGTGGGCCTCGGACGTGGAGGCCGGGCGGTGGCAGCCGGGGATCACGCAGCCGCGGTCGCGGAGGGCGATGGCCTTGCGTTGGGCGGGGGTGAAGCTGCGGACCTCGCGGCCCAGGTCCAGGATCTCCCCGTCGGAGCCGAGCACGGCCGGCAGGATGTCGCCGTTGCAGGCGAGGCGGCGGATGTTGGCGGCGGAGATCGGGCGGCCGTGGGCGGTGATCCCGGCGTCCTCGCACTGGCCCAGCAAGGCGCGGTAGCCGATCAGCACCCCGACCTTCACTGGCATCCCGCCGCTTTGCAGGGGCGCGGAGCCTGAGAGGGCCCCGGAGACCGCGGCGAGGACGGCGTCGAGCAGAAGCTGCGGGGACGTGCGGGAAGCCGCGTCCGAAGACGAGGCCCCGGGGACGACGGAAGCAGGCGCGCCGCAGTCCAGTTCGCTCAGGGGCGCCAGGGCCGGGTCGATGCCCGGGGCCAGGGCCCATTCCGGGGCCGGAAGGCCCGCGGTTCCGGGGGCCGGTGAGCCCTGTGCGTTTTCCGCGGCCGGACCGGGGACTGCAGGGACCGCGGACGCCGTGCCCGGGCCCGAAGGCGGTCCGGCGGTGGAAGCGGAGGCGGGCGGGACCCTGTCGGAGCGTGGGTTGGTCCAGGCCTCGGCGAAGGCGAGGAGCGTTTCGGAGTCGATGGGGTCGCAGCGCAACAGGTACTCGTCGCAGCCCTCGCGGTAACCGCGGTAGACCATGCCGCGCTTGGCGCGGATCTCCTCGTCGGTGATCGGTGCGCCGTTCTCCTGGAGGTAGGCCGTCCAGTCCGACAGCGCCTTGTGGCAGCTGCGCGGCGGCGCCGTGCGCGCCTCATGGGCCAGGGATTCCTCGATGGCGGTGTTCAGGTTCGCCGCGTCGGGCCGTTCGGCGATGCGCGGCTGCAGGGACTCGAGGCGGCCGGCCAGCTGGGCCACGGTCCCCACGTCCGCGCTGCCGTCAGCCGCGGTGCCGGCCAGCACCGGGAAACTCGGCGCCGCACCCGGGGTGCCGGTGCCGGACTGTCCGGGTTGCGCGGCCTCGTCCCCGTCGGCGGGAATCGGCGATGCCGGGGCAGGGGCGGGGGCGATGAGCAGCCGGGCACCGGTCAGCCGGCTGCGGGCCTCGGTCGCGGAGATGTGCAGGTGCGCTTGCAGGTACTCGGCGGTGTTGCGGTGCACGGCCATGCCGGGGACGAAGCGCTCGGGCGGGGCCGCTGCGCTGCCGTCGGCCAGGGTCCGGGGATCGGCGGCCAGGTCGTCGATGGCGGTGGCGGTTTCCGGGTCCAGCCGGTGGATGCCGGTCGCGTCGGCCTGGAACGTCGCCTGCAGCTGGGCGTAGCCGATGGTGCGCCGGCCGTGCTCGAGCAGGCCCAGCACCATGGCACTGGAGGCCGCGTCGAGCCCCATCCCGCCAGCCCTTTGCGCGGCGGCGCGAAGCGCCAGCACCGCGGTGGCCAGGTCACTGACCGCGGTGTCGGTGCGTGCGTGCCCCCTCGGGGCGATCGCTGCGGCGGAAGTCCTCATGCTCCGAGCATGCGCCGCCCACCACCCGGGCCGCTGCCGAAACGGGGAAATGTGGGGGAAAGTGGGCGCGGGCAAGTGGGCGCGGGCACCTGAAGCGGAAACGGCGGAGGCTTGCGGGTCCCCCGCAGGCGAAAGGGGCGGCCTTCGGATGCGCCGGTGCGCATGCGAAGACCGCCCCCGTGGGGATCGCCGGATCAGTACCGCTTGGCGGCCTGCGGGTGGGAGGCCAGCTCGGCATCGACCTCGCCGTGGACCTTCTTCTCCATGAAGAAGGAGAGCAACGGCACGACGCCGCCCAGGGCGATGGTGATGAAGCGGCTGAAGGGCCAGCGCATCAGGGACCACAGGCGGAAGTCGGCCAGCAGGTAGACGACGTACATCCAGCCGTGGATGATCAGGATGGCTAGGGAGACGTTCACGCCGCCGGCGATGTCCGCGCGGTTGACCAGGCCCACGGCGTTGGAGCCGCCGTCGAGCAGGGTGCCGCCGATGAAGAGCTCCAGGCCGGCGAAGTACTTGACGATCATTTCGGCGCAGAGCAGCAGCAGCATCACGCCGGTGGCGTAGGCCAGCACCTTGTAGAAGGTGGCGGCGGAACGGATCTGGGAAGGCGTTCCGGCAAAGCGGCGCACCTTGGGGGCGGGGTTTTCTTCGGTCACGACTGGTCCTTGTGTTGGGATTCGCGGGGCTGGGTCTCGCGGGTCTGGGTTTCGAGCTGGGAGTCGGTGGTCGGGTTCTCGTGGTTCAGCTGGCGCTGGTACACCGTCGCCGGGTCAAGGCCGGCGGCCAGGGCTGCGGCGTCGGCGATGTCTTCCTGCTGGCGGCGGAAGTCGTCGGCCACCAGGCGGTACCAGAGGAAGACCGCGAAGCCGGCGAAGACGACCCACTCGATGCCGTAGAAGATGTTCAGCCAGTTGATCTGGCGTTCCTGGGGCTGCGGGCCCACGGTGACCGGGACCAGCCCGGTGGCGGCGGCCGAACGGTCCGCCCCGTCGGCTCCGGCCACGGTCGAGGCGACCACGAAGCCGCTGTAGGAGGGCACGTCCCACACGTTGATCAGTTCGGCCACCGACAGCGAGGCGTAGGCGCCCTGGCCTGCGTCCTGGGAAATGGGCGCCTCGGTGGGCAGCAGGCGGCCGGTTATTTCCAGCGTGCCGGTCGGTGCCGGGGCCGGGGCCGCGTCGTCGGGCTGCCAGCCGCGCACCACCGGGATGGTGTTCCCGGCCGGGGCGCCGTCGACCTTGAAGGCTGCGACGACCCAGTAGCCGGTCCGCGAATCCTGGAGGCGGTTCTTCACCAGGACCTGCTTGCCGGGCAGGAAGCTGCCGGCGGCGGAGACCATCTGGTCGGCGTCGCGGGCCATCAGGTCGGTGGCGGGCTGGTGGTGGTCGGTGAGCGGGACGACGCGTTCGGTGGTGGTCACCGGGGGCGGCGCCTCGGTCTGGGAGCGGTTGAACTGCCACTGGCTCAGCAGGACGAAGCCGGTGGCAACAACGAGGGCGCCGACCAAGGCCAGGATCCAACGGGGTTTGAGGGCAGTTTTCAGCACAGTACAACCGTACTTCGATTGGGTGTAGAAGAGCCAATGGAACCAATTGTGGCAAGCGGTCGTTCGCGCCGGTGCCCGCCGCCGCGAGTGCCCGATCCGGGTGCGCGTTTCCGGCACCGGCCTGGGGCGCGGGCGCGGCCTTCCAGTGGTCCGCCAGCGGCGCCGACGTGGCGGGGATTACATCCGCGGACGGCGGTGCGCGAGGTGCGCGGCGCGGGGGCGTGGGGGCGGCAGCATTGCCGCACCCTGCCTCAGACCGTGGAAAAGTCGACGGTGGAGTTGATCAGCTCGGCGATGACGCCGGCGTCGTTGGCGCGGCGCAGGGATTCGCGGAAGGACTCCTTGGCCAGCGAGCGGGCCAACGCGGCGAGCATCATCAGGTGCCCCGAATAGCTCGAGGCAGGGGTGGCGAGCAGCAGCACCACGTGCGCGGCGCCGTCCTTGGCGCCGAAGTCCAGGCCCTGGCCGTAGGCCATCACCCCGACGGCGATGCTGGGCGCCTGGACGAAGGAGCTGCGCGCGTGGGCCAGGCCGATGCCGCCGGGAAGCCCGGTGGCCAGCTGGTGTTCGTGGCGGTGGACATCGGAGAGGAAGCCGGGCAAATCGGCGATCCGGCCGTCGGCCAGGAGCCTTTCGGCCAGGACGGCAACGGCCTCCTCGCGGGTGGGTGCGGCGAGCTCAAGGACCACCATGGCCGCGGTGGTCAGCTCTGGTGTGTCCTGGCCTGCAGGCGTCGGCTGGGTGGGAGTCATGGCATCGATTCGAAAGGTGGCGAACTGTAGAAAAGGGCGTCGCGCGCAGGGTGCGCCCCCAGGTTTTCAGCGTACACGGGCCCGCACCCGGCACGCAGCCGCACCCAACGGGGCATCGAAGGGGTGTCGGCGCCGGCGCCGTGCGGCGGCCGGGATGCGCACAGACGCACAACGACCGGGCCCGTTCCGCCGCTTGCCTTGGGCAAGCGCGGATCGTACCCGGTCGTCGTCGGCGTTGGGTGCTAGTCGGCCTCGTAGGGGGAAACCACGACGTCGACGCGCTGGAATTCCTTCAGGTCCGAGTAGCCGGTGGTGGCCATCGAGCGGCGCAGCGCGCCCACCAGGTTGGAGGTTCCGTTGGTGTGGTGCGAGGGGCCGAAGAGCAGCTGCTCCAGGGGTGCCACGGTGCCGACCTTGACCCGGTCCCCGCGCGGGTTGTTCTCGTGGGTGGCCTCCATGCCCCAGTGCCAGCCGGCTCCCGGTGCTTCCTCGGCGCGGGCCAGGGCGGTGCCGAGCATCACGGCGTCGGCGCCCATGGCGATGGCCTTGACGATGTCGCCGCTGGTGCCCAGGCCGCCGTCGGCGATCACGTGCACGTAGCGTCCGCCGGACTCGTCCAGGTAGTCACGGCGTGCCGCGGCCACGTTGGAGATGGCGGTGGCCATCGGCGCGTGGATGCCCAGCGCGCGGCGGGTGGTGCCCGAGGCCCCGCCGCCGAAGCCGACCAGCACGCCGGCCGCGCCGGTGCGCATCAGGTGCAGCGCCGGGGTGTAGCCGGCCGCGCCGCCGACGATGACCGGGACGTCGAGCTCGTAGATGAACTGCTTGAGGTTCAGCGGCTCGTGGTTCTTCGACACGTGCTCGGCCGAGACCGTGGTGCCGCGGATGACGAACACGTCGACGCCGGCGGCCAGCACGGTCTTGTAGTGCTCCTGGGTGCGCTGCGGGGTCAGCGAGCCGGCCACAGTCACCCCGGATTCGCGGATCTCGGCCAGCCGCGCGGCGATCAGCTCGGGCTGGATGGGTGCGGAGTACAGCTCCTGCAGCCGTGCGGTGATGGCCGGGTCGAAGTGCCCGCCGTTGGCGGACTTCAGCACGGCGATCTCCTCGAGCACCTTGGCCGGGTCCTCGTAGCGGGTCCAGAGGCCCTCGAGGTTCAGCACGCCCAGGCCGCCGAGCTTGCCCAGCGCGATGGCCGTCGCCGGGCTCATCACCGAGTCCATGGGCGCGCCCAGGATCGGGGTCTCGAATTTGTACGCGTCGATCTGCCAGGCAACCGAGACGTCCTGCGGGTCGCGGGTGCGGCGGTTGGGGACAATCGCCACGTCGTCAAGGGAGTACGCCTGGGCTGCGCGCTTGGAGCGCCCGATTTCAATCTCGTAAGTCACCGCACCACCCTATCAGCCCGGTGGCGGGGGCCGGTTCCCGCCGAACCGCCTCCGGTCCCGTGTGACGTGCCCCGCCGGCGCGCGCAGCCCCCGCGGCGGGGTGCTCAGTCGCCCAGCGTGCCCAGCGTGTTGGCCAGCACCGTCGCCGCGCGTTCCTCGGCCGCGGCGATGACCTCGAGCTGGTCGGCCAGCGTCGCGAAGTGCGCCGAGCGGGCCTCCGGGTCGATGGCGGGGTCGATCAGGTCGGTCAGGACAATCCAGTCCTGGGCCAGGTGCGCGTAGTCGGCCGCGTGGGCGGCCAGCGGCGCGAGCCCGGGCAGCGTGGCGGCCTCGGTGAGGAAGTCGGCGTATTGGCCGCGCAGCGCGCCGAGCCCGCCGAAGCGGGTGTCGGTGAGGAAGCCGAGGACCTGGCCGAGGCCCGATTCCAGGCGCGCGGGCTCGGCGAAGATCCGCGTCCAGCCCTTGGCGGTGGTGGTGTCGCGCAGCTTCTCGGCCCAGTTCTCCATGCCCGCCACGCCGAAGTTCTTGGCGAAGTGCGCGGGGATGCCCTGAAGCTCGAGGGTGCCCAGCAGCCGCCCGGTGGTCTGCGCGACGGCGGCGCGGACGTTGGCCGCGAGCTGCTGCGCGTCGGGGCCGGTGCGCGCCGGGACCCAGGCCTGCCAGTGCTTGTCCTTCTTGCGCCGGGCGCGGGCGAAGGCCAGGTCTTCCGGGCAGATCGGGGTCAGCGAGCCGGAGCCGTCGTCGATGAGCAGGTCGTCCCCGTGCTCCCCGACGACGACCAGGTCGATGGAGTCCGATTCCTCCACGGCGTCCCCGTCGACCCAGGGCAGGGCGGCGACGGAGGCGCGGACCACCACGGCGCGGCCGGCATCGAGCCCGGCGTCCAGGTACTCGGCGGCCAGGCGCGCGCTGCCGGTGGTGCGCTCGGACACGGTGGCCCCGCAGCGGGCCAAAAGGTTGGCGGTGTACGGCTCCGGGTGCGCCCGGGTGACCACGGTGGCGGTGGTCATTTCCTCGTAGACGAAGGTGAAGGCCATGAAGCCGATGCCGCCTGCCAGCCCCGCCAGCAGCGTCTCGGACAGCGGCTCGCCGGTCAACGGGTGCACCACCCCGGCCTGGGTGAGCACGCGGTGCCAGAGCCCGGCGTCGTACTGGACGACGTTGCCGGGGGCCGGGTACTCGGGCAGCTCCGCCTCTTCGGCCGCCATGGCCGCGGCGACGGCGTCCTCCGCGCTGGCCGGGCGGTTGGGCTTCGCGGAGAGGATCGCCTTGCGGGCGGTGGTGTAGCTTTCCCCGGTGCGTTCCATGCGGGTGCGGACAAGCTTCTTCAGGTTCTTCGGTTGGGCCACGGTGTGCTCCTAAATGTGTTGCGTGTGCGCGCAGGCGCGGGTTTCTCCCGCACGCCGGGGAGGGCAGCGCCAGTGACACATTCTACGTGGGGTCACCGGGCCAGGCGCGCGCCGGGCCAGGCGGCGCGCGCGTCCCGGACGAAGCCCTTCTCAGGCCGGGCGGAGGGCCACCAGCAGCCGTGGCGCCAGCGCACCGGATTTCACCGCCGCCGCCACGTGGCCCATCCTCTCCTCGAGGTCCGTGCCCAACAGGACCTGCGCCGCCAGCAGCGCCGGGGATTCGCGCCGGGCGGCGGCCTCGCCCATGTACTTCAGCACCGCGGTGGTGCGGTCGATGTTCCCGGTGAGGTTGAATCCCGCGGCGCGCAGGTGGTTGGCGTAGGCCTCGGCGGATTCCACGTAGGAGGAGGACGCCGCATCGGCCCACGGCACCGGGTAGTCCAGCTCGTTGGTGCCCATCAGGTCATAGACCCCGAACACTCCCCCCGGGCGCAGCAGCCGGTAGACCTCGCGGAACACCGCCGGCTTGTCGGCGAGGTTCATGCCCACGTGGAGCATGGTGGCCGCGTCGAAGGAGGCCGGCGGCAGCGAGGTGTCCTGCCCCGGGGCCAGCACCATGGTGATGGACCCGGCCATGAGGCAGGCCAGGTTGAGTTCGCGGGCCAGATCCACGAACTCCTGGGTCACGTCGACGCCGGTGACCACCGCGCCGAGCCCGGCAAAGTGGCGGGCGGGGCCGCCGATGCCGCTGCCCACGTCCAGCACGCGGGTGCCCAACCCGATGCCCACGGCACGGGCCACCTCCACGGTGGCCTCCCGGCCGCCGGTGTGGAACTGGTCGGCCTCGCCCAGATCCGCCGGCCGCAGGACCTCGGGATCCAGGCCGGCGGCCCGCAAGGCCGCATGCAGCCGCTCGCGCAGGTTCCCGGTGGTGTACCGGCTGATGGATTGGTCGATGTCGCTCATCACGGGCTCCTTGCGACGGCTGGGCGTCTCCCGCGTCCCGCGGCGCGGTGCACCCATGGTGTGTCCCCATGATAGGCCCGGGGCAACGCGGAGTCACCGGTGGCCGCCCACCTCATTCCGGACGGTTTCGGCGGGCGGGGGCTCCGGGCGGCCGGTCGCCACGGCCTGGCCCGCGGCCGGGGCCCAGCACCAGGCGCGACAGGGCCCGGCGGTCAACGACGTGCGGTTCTCCGGCGGCCAGCCAGTCGCCCACCTCGCGCAGGGCCATGTCCGCCGTGACCAGCCGCGGGAGCTCCGGCGGGGCCTGGTTGTTGGTCAGCATTTCGTTTCCGTCGCTGGAGTGGAACACCGTCCAGCCGCGCACCTGGAGCTCGGGAAACATCCGGCGATACCCCTGGAGGGCCTGCGGGAAATTGTTTTCGAGTTCCGCCGGCGCGCGGCCCGGCAGCCTTCCCACCACCCGGCCGTGCCACCAAAGGTACTGGCCGCCCGGGCAATTCACGGAGTCGAGAAGGGCCAGGCGGTTGCCGCACAGCACGCCGTGGCCCACCCGCGGCAGGCCGTCGCCGGACCATGCCAGCGGGTGGATCGTTCGGCTGCCGGGCAGGCGGTCGAGTCTAGCCAGCAACTGCCCGGTGAGCACTTCCTCGATGCGCGGGCCGTCGGTCCCGTCGCCGTCGCCGCACTCCCAGAGCGTGCGTTCGCGGATCTCCGCCTCATCCAGCAGCGCCCCGCCCCGCGGGTGGCCCCGCCCCGCCGTCGCCCGGACGGTCTCGATGCCCAGCAGGTAGGCGGCCAGCCAGGCAATCGGAACGGGGTTTGCCCCGGGCCCGCCGGCGAGCGCCGGGAGAAGGATTCCGCCGGCATAGGCGAGGAACAGGATGTAGGGAACCGCAGGCCAGGGTCCCGGGGCGCCGCGTGCCCGCGCCCACCCGCCGAGGAGCGCGGGCACGGGAACCAGGAGCAGCAACAGCAGCGCGGTTGCCGCCGGTGCCCGGCTGCCTGCCGTGGCGTGTGCGGCGGGCACGCACGCCAGCACGGTGACGATGCCCAGCAACAGCCGGGCCAGCATCCGGGGCGCGGCGGATCGGCCGCGCGGGGCCTGGCGGAGGTGCAGGGGCGGATAGTCGCGGTTGTGCCAACCCATGGAGGCCAGCCGGATGTCGCTGCGCGCAAAGACGTCGTGCCCGGCCAGGCGGGTGGGATCCTGCCGGGCAAACCACCGTGCGTTGGCCCGGGCGGCGGCTTCCCGGCGCGCCCTGGACTCGTCGCGTTCGCGTTCCCGGGCGATGGCGTCGGCCGCCGCGGCGCGCGCCCGGGCCTGCACCCGGGCGGACTGCACCCGGCGTTCGGCTTCCGCCGCCCCCGCGCCCCGCGCAAGGCGAGTGTCTTCGGCGGCGCCCGCGAAGGCCGCGTCGCCGCGCGTCCCGGAACCCGCGGCGATGCCCAGGCCGAGGGTTGCATCGTAGGCGGCACGCAGCTTCGCATCCTGCAGGACCCGCAGGGCCTCGTTCAGCGCCTTGGCCTTCGCCTCGCTGCCGGTCGCCGCGTCGGGATGGTGTTCGCGCATTTGCGCGCGGTGCGCCGCCCGGATCACCGCCAGCGGCGCCGAGACCGCGACCCCAAGCACCGCGTAGTGGCTGGCCCCGTTCACGTTCCAGCACCCCGTCGGCCAACGATTCCCCCCTGGACCATGACGCCCCCCATCCCCCGTCGGCGGTCCCCAAGACCGGCACGTTGCATCCGTGATGTTCACCCGAACATACCAATATGCGGTCGGTTTTGGCAGGGGTCGGGCCGTTCCTTGCCCCGCCCTGGCCTTCCCGGCGTCCGCCTACGGTGCCGGGGCCGCTGCAGGGGTCCCGGCACAGGGGCGTGCGCGGCGTTGACCCCGGGGCGGGCGGGGCGCATACTGGCGCCGTGGCCACCCGAATTTCGCAGCTGTTGAACCAGTCGTTGCCCACCCTGAGGTACGAACCCACCGCCAAGCGGGTCCGGGCGAACCTGGGCGGGCAGCCGGTCCTGGACACCACGCGCGCGCTGCTTCTCTGGGAACCGCGGCGCATCGTTCCGATCTACGCCGTGCCGGAAGCAGATGTGCTGGCCGAGCTCGCCGAGTCCCGGGCGGAGGTGGCCGGCGCCCCCGAGGAGGCCCAGGTCCTGACCCCCGACGACGCCTTTGCGCTGCACACCGCCGCCGGCACCGCCATGGACGTCCGGGTCCCCGGGCACACGCTTGAGGCGGCAGCCTTCCGGCTGGCGGATCCCGACCTGCCGGGCATCGTGCTCCTTGATTTCCGGGCGTTCGACTGGTTGGAGGAGGACCAGCCGATCCTCGCCCACCCGCGCGACCCGTTCCACCGGATCGACATAGTCCCCAGCAGCAGGCATGTCCGGGTGGAGTTCGAGGGCATGCACCTGGCCGACTCGGCGCACCCGGTGGTGCTCTTCGAGACGCACCTGCCGCCGCGCTACTACCTGCCGCGCGCGGACGTGGCGTGGGATGCGCTGCTGGCCACCGCGCGCACCAGCCAGTGCCCCTACAAGGGAACCGCCAACTACTGGGCGCTGGCCAGCGGTGGCAGGGAGGTGGCCTGGAGCTACCCCGACTCGCTGCCGGAGTCCGCCGCCATCGCCGGGCTGGTCGCCTTCTACAACGAGCGGACCGACGTCATTGTCGACGGGCACCGCCTGGCTCGTCCGGATTCACCCTTCCGGTGATTGCGGCGCGGCCCGGCCGGACAGTTACCCCGGACCCTCGAGCCCGATGCGGAACCGGCGCTCGAGCAGCGGCGGGGTGAAGCGCAGGTCCTGCTTGCTCGCCCCCGTGTCCTGCCATCCATGGCGCACGTACAGGTCGGTGGCCCGCCGGTTCCCGTCGGCCACCCAAAGGTAGGCCTCGGAGTATCCCCGCGCACGCAACCGCCCGGCCGCCTCGCGTAGCAGCAGGGTTCCCAGCCCGCGGCCCCAGCAGGCCGGCAGCAGGTTCAGCGCATAGAGCTCGCCGGTGCCCCGGGCCGCCTCGTCGCGCGGCGCACCGAATTGGCAGAATCCCACCACGTCCCCGTCCACCACCGCGACGATGGGGCGGGAAGCGGATTCCCCGGCCAGGGTCCGGGCCCAGCGCCCGGTGATGTCCTGCGCGTCCATCGCGTCCAGGAACCCGGCGTCGATGATGCCCGCATAGGCGGCGCGCCATGCCTGGACCAGTGCCTCGGCGATGGCCGAAGAGTCGGCTTCGAGGGCATCGCGCACCTCGACGGCGGGTGGATTCGGGTTCGCGGCGGGCTCCATGGACGCAATCCTAGCGCCGGGCAGAAAGGGAAACGGCAGGGCCCCGCCGACGTGTCGGCGGAGCCCTGCCCGGAGCGCGCGCAGCTTGGGGTCTGCGGCATATCTCCCGTGGAAGAAACTGGTACTTGGGGGTGGCCAGTTTCCTCCGAGCTTGGTCCCGCGCTGGGGGGTGGCAGAACCAAGGAAATAATTCTAACCTACCGAGCGTCAACCTCTGCAAATTCCCGGGTCACACATGACATCCACGGCGGAGAACGTGATGCGGGCCCGCATGGCAAAGGCCCCCGCGGTTTCCACCTCGTGGGGGCGGGAACCGCGGGGGCCTTCACACAGCCGGTGCCTTAGCGCGAACGGTAGTTCGGCGCCTCGACGGTCATCATGATGTCGTGCGGGTGCGATTCCTTCAGGCCCGCGGCGGTGATGCGCACGAACTTGCCGCGGTTCTTCAGCTCGGGGATGGTGCGTCCGCCGACGTAGAACATGGTCTGGC
This sequence comes from Paeniglutamicibacter sp. MACA_103, assembly GCF_045798555.1. Classification (NCBI taxonomy): domain Bacteria; kingdom Bacillati; phylum Actinomycetota; class Actinomycetes; order Micrococcales; family Micrococcaceae; genus Paeniglutamicibacter; species Paeniglutamicibacter sp. MACA_103. Next base: position 30,492 of record NZ_JBIXLN010000012.1, read on the forward strand.
GCAGGCCGCCGACCAGCTGGTGTGCCACCGCGGAGAGCGGACCGCGGTACGGGACCTGGCCCTCGATGCCCTCGGGGATGAGCTTCTCGTTGGAGGGCACGTCCGACTGGAAGTAGCGGTCCTTGGAGTAGGAGGTGTTCTTGCCGCGGGTCTCCATGGCGCCGATCGAGCCCATGCCGCGGTAGGCCTTGAACTGCTTGCCGTTCATGAAGACCAGGTCGCCCGGGGACTCGGCGGTGCCGGCCAGCAGGGAACCGAGCATGACCGAGTCGGCGCCGGCAACCAGTGCCTTGCCGATGTCGCCGGAGTGCTGCAGGCCGCCGTCGGCGATGACCGGCACGCCGGCCGGGATCGCGGCCTTGGCTGCCTCGTAGATCGCGGTGACCTGCGGGACGCCGACACCGGCGACGATGCGGGTGGTGCAGATGGAGCCCGGGCCCACGCCGACCTTGATGGCGTCGGCGCCGGCGTCGATCAGTGCCTGGGCGCCCTCGCGGGTCGCGGCCTGGCCGCCGATGACGTCCACGTGTGCGGCCGCCGGGTCCTTCTTCAGGCGGGCGATCATGTCCAGCACACCCTGGGAGTGGCCGTTGGCGGTGTCGACGACCAGCACGTCCACGCCTGCCTCGATGAGCTTCATGGCGCGGTCGTAGCCCTCGCCGAAGAAGCCGACCGCGGCGCCGACGCGCAGGCGGCCCTCGTCGTCCTTGGTGGCCAGCGGGTACTGCTCGGCCTTGTCGAAGTCCTTGACGGTGATCAAGCCCTGCAGCACGCCGGCGTCGTCGACCAGCGGAAGCTTCTCGATGCGGTGCTTGCCCAGCAGCGCGATGACCTCTTCGCGGGACACCCCGACCTTGGCGGTGATCAGCGGCATGGCCGTCATGGCCTCGTAGACCTTGGTGGTCATGTAGTTTTCGCGCGGCACGAAGCGGGTGTCGCGGTTGGTGATGATGCCCAGCAGCTTGCGGTTCTCATCGACCACCGGCAGGCCCGAGACGCGGTAGTGCGCGCACAGGTCGTCCCATTCGGCCAGCGTGGCCCCCGGGTTGACGGTCACCGGGTTGGTGATCATGCCCGATTCGCTCCGCTTGACCTGGTCCACCTGGTTGGCCTGGTCCTCGATGGACAGGTTGCGGTGGATGATGCCGATGCCGCCCTGACGGGCCAGGGCGATGGCCATCGGGGCCTCGGTCACGGTGTCCATCGCGGCGGAAAGCAGCGGGATGTTGATGTTGATCCGCTTGGTCAGGCGCGTGGTCGTGTCCGCCTCGGAAGGGATCACATCCGTCGGGCCGGGGAGCAGCAAGACGTCGTCGTAGGTGAGGCCTTCAAAGGCAAATGGGTTGAACTCAGTCACGGGGGACCTTTCACGCGCGTGCGGGGATTGGTTACATCCTAGAACGCTTCACCCCCAAGCGACATTCCCGCGTGCTTGGTGTGGTGAACGCAACTCCCCTGCGGCGTTGCGCCTACCCTGCGAGCGCCCGCCGTTCGGGCCGGAATCCCCACGACGCCCGGCGCCCGCGCAGGGCGTCGTGGGCGAACAATACGTATCCGGCGAGCATGATCAGCGCGAACGCGACCAGCGGCCACGCGGTGTTGAGCATCAGCACGATGCCCAGGTGCAGCCCCGCCCCGACCAGGAACGCGACCGGCCGCAGCACGGGGATCCACAGGGCCACGCAGAGGAACAGCTCCGCCGCCACGCTGCCGAGCGCCAGGAGGGGAAGCAGCTGCGCCGACACCGGGACCCAGTCGCGCAGGTGGTGGCCGATGACCTCCCCCGAGAGGTACTGCTCGTTGACCTTCGAGATGGCCGTCCACGCATAGACGGTGGTGATCTGCGCCTTCACCAGGAATGCCGGCCAGTACGGCACCTGCACGGCCCGGTTCCACGCCCCCGGCTTCAGGGTCAGGCCTGCCCCGCTGAAGCAGAGGTAGAGCGCGACCAAGGCCAGCAGCACCAGGTGGTTGCTGAACGCCTGCTCGTCCGCCGCAAGGGCCGCCACGGAGGTGGCAAAGATGAGGATCAGCGGCAGGCGCCCGGCAATGCCCAGGACCGCGCCGAGGCCCGCCACCATGGCAACGGCGAACATTCCCAGCACGGCCGATTGCCCGATGGGCGGCAGCGCCTCGAAGTAGGGCAGTTGCAGCCGCGTGCCGGTGGAGACCCGGCCGAGCGTCTCGAACCACTCGGTGGCCACGATCAGGGAGGCGAGCCCCACGAGGATCCTGCCCATGGCCAGGGGCCGGGCGTCGATGGTGCGACTCAGGATCGGAAGCATTCGAATACCTCCTCGCGTGCCGGGGTTTCGTTCCACAGGCGCACGCTCACGGCATCAGTCCGGGTGTTGCAGAGGAATTCGGCCGCGGGGGCGAAGTAGTCGATCTCGATCCGCAGGCCGGAGACGACATCCCGCAGGGAAACCTGCTCCGTCGTCCCGTCGGCGGTTCTCACCTCGGCCTCGGGCAGCGACACGTAGCGGGTGTACATGTGCCAGCCGAAGCGCTGCGGTCCCTCGCCGCCGGCGGCCAGCATTGGCCCGAGCATCATCATTCCCGCGGCGACGGACACGACGATCCCGCGCAGCAGAAGCCTCGCTCGCGTGGGCGGCGACGCGCCCGTGCCTACCCTGTCCGTGCCGCCTTTGATGCTCGCAGCAGTTACCGGTGCAAATTCCCCAACATCCCCCAATGCCATTCTCGGAGTCTAGCCCCCTCACGAGGGATTCGTCACGCCCTGATGTAGATCGCGGTGGCCCGCGAGGAGTCCACCCCGGTCTGGCTGATCGACTGGATCATGTACCAGTAGTAGTGCCCGAGCACCACGCCGGTGTCCAGCCAGGACTGGGCCGAGGTGGTGCGGCGGCGCACCGCGCGCAGGTAGGTGGCCGTCGACTGGATGTAGGGGACGACGGAGCCGGTGGATTCCCAGCGCCAGATGGCGATGAGCTTGAGCGGCTCGCCGCTGGAACTGGAGGTCCAGCTCAACCGAACCCCGGTGCCTTCGCGCACGGCCTTGGTGATGGTCGGGGTGTAGGGGCGGGTGGCGAACAGCTCCGGGTAGGGCACCGGCAGCGAGGGCCGCGCGTAGTGGCGGGCCTTGAGGATCCCGATGGCGTTGAGCTTGTTCGCCCGGAACGCGGTGGTGTTGTAGTAGGCATGCCCCCGCACCGCGGGCACCGAACGGCACTTGGTGATGTGGTCTCGCAGCTCATTGGGGTCCTGCCAGGCGGGCGTGTTCGGGTCCCCGACCTTGTAGGCGGCCTCCCCGGTGTACAGCTTGACCTTGGTCCCGGCGACCTGCTTGGCCCACCAGTCGACCAGCACGTTGTAGTTGGCCACCGTGTAGCCCTGGTACCAGTACAGCTGCGGGGCGATGTAGTCGACCCAGCCCTCCTTGACCCAGCGCCGGGTGTCGGCGTAGAGGGCGTAGAAGCTTTCCAGCCCGCTGGTCGCCGAGCCCAGGGAGCTGGAGGAGCTGTTGGCCCAGATGCCGAAGGGGCTGATGCCGAACACGACCCGCGGCTTGGCCGCCCGGATCGCGTTGTGGGTGTCGCGCACGAACACGTTGATGTTGTTGCGCCGCCAGCTGGAGATGGAGGTGAAGGAGCCCTTGTAGGTGTTGTAGGTCGAGGAGTCCGGGATCGACTGGCCGGCCACCGGGTAGGGGTAGAAGTAGTCGTCGAAGTGCACCCCGTCCACGTCGTAGCGCTTGACCATGTCGATGACCACGGAGCGGATGTAGTTGCGCACCGCGGGGATCCCGGGGTTGTAGTAGCGCCGGCCACCGTAGGCGAAGGACCAGCTCGGGTTCAGCCGCGCCGGATGGCTGGCCACCAGCGACGTCAGCGAGGTGTCCATGGAAACCCGGAAGGGGTTGATCCAGGCATGCAGGGCGATGCCGCGCTTGTGCGCCTCGGAGATCGCGTAGGCCAGCGGGTCGTAGCCCGGTGCCTTGCCCTGGGTGCCGGTGAGGTACTTGGACCATGGCTCCCCGAGGGTGGAATTCCACATCCTGTCGGCGGCGGGACGGACCTGCAGGAACACCGCGTTGAGGTTCCGCGACACGGCCAGGTCCAGGACCGAGCGCAGCTCCGCCTGCTGGGTTGCCACGGACAGCCCGGCCTTGGAGGGCCAGTCGATGTTCACCACGCTGGCGGTCCACAGCGCACGGAACTCGGTGCGCGGGTAGGTGGCGGAAGTGAAGGTGTTGCGCGAGGAGATGGTGTAGACGTGGTTGCGGACCACCGCCGCGGCGGCCGGTGCCGCCATGAGCCCGGGCCCCAGGGCGGCGCCGGCAAGTGTTGCCACGGCCGCGGAGAGCACCGCCCGCCGGGTCACGGGATTGGCAAGGGCAAGGGACGAGGGTGCCATTTCCGTTTTCATGGCGGGGACTCCGATGGTGCGCGAGTGGGCACGGCCGGGCTGGATCGAACGACCGCTTGGAGGCAACGCTACGCCGCGTCCGCACGCCCGAAAAGGCCTGCGGCATTACGCTTGCGCGGCACTTTGGCCAAGGATTGGTGGAGGGGGAAACCAGCGTGGCCCGGTGCCGTTGCGGCGGAAGACCTCAGCGCTTTTCCCCCAGTGCAGCGAAGAAGCGCTTCTCGAATTCCGCCGCCGTCGTCCTCGCAAAGGTGCTGGTCAGGTGCGACTGGTCCATGTAGACCAAGACGTTGCCGATGACCGGCCGGCAGATCCCGTCGGGGCAGAGCTGGTCGGTCATGTCCATGGTGGAGAAGCCCTCCCCCAGGGTGCCGCCGTCCACCAGCGGATCCAGCGGCGAGGAACCGGCCATGAGTTCGGAAACCGGCGCGCTGCACTGCTGCGCCTCGGCCCCGAACCTGTCCACGCAATCGGGCACGGGAGTGGTGAAGCGCGGGGTGTCGCGCAGCGCCACCACCGGGATTCCGGCAGAGAGCAGCGGGCGGATCCCGGCCTCGTAGTCGGGCACCACCTTCTCTTGCTCCCCCGCCGTGTGTCCGTGCTGGTCCGGGCCCAGCGCGGTGAAGGATCCGAGGGTGATGACCGCATCGGGGTCGGTCTCAAGCACGTACCGGCCGGCGGCCGCATTGAAGGCCCCGCATTCCTCGCCGCGGGTCTCGGAGGGCCCGCCGAAGCGGCACGACGGCTTGGTCAGCAGGATCCAGCGCCAGCCCTGCTTTTGCGCCATGGCATCCACGGCGCCGCTCCAGTGCTGGGCGTGGGAATCCCCGAGCAGCACGACGGTCTTCTCCGCCTTCGGGTTCCCGCCCTGCTGGCAGTACTCGATGGCGGGCGATGCGGGGGCCCACGCACCGGCGCAGTCGGCGCCGAAGTTCGACCATTCCTCGTCGAGCTTGGTGGTCAGCGGGACCATGACGGCCTCTGAGCTGGGTTCGTGCCCGAACCCGGGGTCCAGGATCGCCGCGCCGGGGTTCTCGACCGGTGCCTGGGACGCGGCCCGCAGTTCCTCGGCGGCGACCCGGTGTTCCCAGCCGCCCAGCGGGGCAAGCACCAGCGCGAGCAGCACCGCAATGCTCAGTCCCGCGCGCCGGCGCTTGGCCGAGAGCCACTGCCAGGAACGCATGGGCGATTCGACGATGCGCGTCGTGGCCCAGGCCAGCAGCAGCGACACCAGCATGATCCCCAGCCCGGCACCCAGGGAGATGCGTTCGCTTCCGGATTCGACCAGGAAGAAGACCATGACCGGCCAGTGCCACAGGTACAGCGCGTAGGAGACGTTCCCGAGCCAGCCGAGGGCCGGTGCGGACAGCACCCGCTGCACGCCAAGGCGGTGGTTGGGGGCCATGATGACGAAGGCCGCGGCGAGCGTGGGCCACAGCGCCAGGTAGCCGGGGAACTCGTGCTCGACCTGCAGCAGCATGCCGCAGGCCAGGATCGCGGCCAGGCCCAGCCACCCCAGGGACACCATCAGTGCCGTGGGGAGCCTTTGCAGCCAGGGCAGGAAGATGGCGATGAGCGAACCGAGCGCAAATTCCCAGAGCCGGGCACCGGTGTCGAAGTAGGCCCACTCCTGTGCGGTGGCGGTGGCGTGGATCGAGTAGGCCAGGGAGAGGACGAAAACCAGGCCGAAGAGAGCTCCCATGGTCATCCGGTAGCTCAGCGCGGGGAGCCTGGTGGCCAGCGTCTTCCACAGGAGCATGCCCGCGGCCAGCAGCAGCGGCCAGAGGATGAAGACCTGTCCCTGGATGGACAGCGACCAGAAATGCTGCAGCGGGCTGGCCGTGGCGTGCTCGGCAGCGTAGTAGTCCACCGAGTCGCGGGCAAGCTGCCAGTTTTGTGCGTAGAAGAGGCTGGCGGTGATCTGCTCCATGATGGAATCCCAGCGTGCCTTGGGCAGCAGCGCGACGCTGGCCGCGATGGTGGCCAGCAGGACCAGGACCGCTGCGGGGAGCAGCCGGCGGAAGACGTTGAGCCAGTAGGCCAGCAGGGCCAGCGGCCGACCGCCTTCGACCTTGCGGACGAAGGCGCCGGTGAGGAAGAACGCGGAGAGCAGCAGGAACACGTCCACGCCGCCGGATACCCGGCCGAGCCAGACGTGGTAGACCATGACCAGCACGACGGCCAGCGCGCGCAGGCCCTGGAGTTCGGGCCTGAAGGCGGATGCGGGTCTTGCGGCAGCTACTGGACTCCGCCCTGCCACGCCAGGCGCAGGAAGGGAAATCGACATCGGTACATCCTGAAAATTGACAGCGTCCCACACCCGGAACGTTGGGCATGGGCATCCAACGTTACCAAAGCCCGTTATCGTTTCGTTACAGCTGGTTCCCAGCCTCGAGGTGGCAAACGCCAAGCGCCGCCGGCCTCCCGGCCTCCAACCCCTGGGGGCGGAAGCCTGGCTGCCGGCGGCGCTTGGTGCACTGCCACGCGTGGTGCGTGTTAGTGGCCGTGTCCTGCGTGCGAGTCCGCATCCCCGGCCGGCTTTTCGGCGACGAGGGTTTCGGTGGTCAGCACCAGGGCCGCGATCGATGCAGCGTTGCGCAGCGCCGAACGGGTGACCTTGACCGGGTCGATGACACCGGCGTTGATCAGGTTCTCGTACACGCCGGTCAGGGCGTTGAAGCCCTCGTTGGCAGGCGATTCGGAGACCTTGGCGGTGACGACGTAGCCGTCGAAGCCGGCGTTCTGGGCGATCCAGCGCAGCGGCTGGACCAGTGCCCGGCGTGCGATGGCGACACCGGCAAGTGCGTCGCCGGTCAGGGCGAGCACGTTGGCGTCGGTGTCCAGCACGGCAAGGGCGTCAACCAATGCGGTGCCGCCGCCGGCAACGATTCCCTCTTCGAGGGCCGCGCGGGTGGAGGAGACTGCATCTTCGATGCGTGCCTTGCGTTCCTTCAGCTCGACCTCGGTGGCTGCGCCGACCTTGATCACGCCGATGCCGCCCGAGAGCTTGGCGAGGCGCTCGGAGAGCTTCTCGCGGTCCCACTCGGAGTCGGTGCGGGTCAGTTCGGCCTTCAGCTGCGAAACGCGGTCCGCAACGTCCTCGGCCGTGCCTGCGCCGTCGACGATGGTGGTCGAGTCCTTGGTGATGGTGATGCGGCGAGCCGATCCCAGCACTTCGAGGCCGACCTGGTCCAGCTGCAGCCCCAGGTCCGGGGAGACAACCTGTGCGCCGGTGAGGATCGCGATGTCCTGCAGCATGGCCTTGCGGCGGTCGCCGAACCCCGGGGCCTTGACGGCCACGGCGTTCAGGGTGCCGCGGATCTTGTTGACCACGAGGGTGGAGAGGGCTTCGCCCTCGATGTCCTCGGCAACGATGAACAGCGGCTTGCCGGCGGCCAGCACCTTTTCCAGCAGCGGCAGGAATTCGGCCACGGTGGAGATCTTGCCGGAGTTGACCAGGATCAGCGCGTCCTCCAGAACGGCCTCCTGGCGCTCCGGGTCGGTGACGAACTGCGGGGAAAGGTAGCCCTTGTCGAACTGCATGCCCTCGGTGACAACCAGCTCGGTGGCGGTCGTGGAGGATTCCTCGATGGTGATGACGCCGTCGGTGCCCACGGTTTCGAAGGCCTTGGCCAACAGCTCGCCGATTTCCTCGCTCTGGGCGGAGATGGCTGCCACGTTGGCGACCTGCTTGCCCTCGACCGGAACGGCGTTTTCCTTCAGGCGCTGCGCAACCGCCTCGACGGCAACCTCTATGCCGCGCTTGATTTCGCCCGGGGCGGCACCCGCGGCAACATTGCGCAGGCCCTCCTTGACGAAGGCCTGTGCGAGCACGGTGGCGGTGGTGGTGCCGTCGCCTGCAACGTCGTTGGTCTTGGTGGCGACTTCCTTGGCCAGCTGTGCGCCGAGGTTCTCGTACGCGTCTTCCAGCTCGATCTCACGGGCGATGGTCACGCCATCGTTGGTGATCGTCGGTGCGCCCCAGGCCTTTGCCAGCACCACGTTGCGGCCGCGCGGGCCGAGGGTCACCTTGACGGTGTTTGCGAGCTTATCAATGCCCGCTTCGAGGGCGCGTCGCGCCTCTTCGTTAAAAGCTAGCTGCTTTGCCATGTCTTGCTCCTTATAAGCTACATAAAGCCCCGGCCAGGGGGCCGGGGCTTTATGAGGAAAACTACTTTACGACGATGGCCAGGACGTCGCGTGCCGAGAGCACCAGGTACTCTGCACCGCCGACCTTGACTTCGGTTCCGCCGTACTTGGAGTAGATCACGACGTCGCCTTCGGCTACGTCCACGGGGACGCGGTTGCCGTTGTCATCGACGCGGCCCGGTCCAACTGCTACGACCTTGCCTTCCTGCGGCTTTTCCTTGGCGGAATCAGGGATGACCAGACCGGAAGCAGTGGTGGTTTCTGCTTCGAGCGGCTGGACGACAATGCGGTCCTCGAGAGGCTTAATGGAGACGGACATCGTCTCTCCTTTGCGTGAGTTACCAATGGTTTACGGGCCGTTCGGGTGGTACCAACCGTCGTCGCGGTGCCAGCTGGCGAATTACCTCAGGCTTTCAGCACTTGTCGGGATCGACAGGCGCCACCAATGACTCTAGGCAACCATTAGCACTCGGTCAAGGCGAGTGCTAATTGAGTCGTTTTTTACGCGCTCGGCGCATCGGGTGCGGCGGGCTTGGAGACGTCCGGGAAGAGGGCCTTCAGGCGGGCCTCCGCGGCTTCGGTGGCGGCCGCGGCGGCCTGCTGGTTGGCCTCGGTCACCGCGGCCAGCATCTCGGCCCGCTGGATCTTGATGCCGCGGGGCGCATCGAAGCCGATCTTGATCGAATCGCCCTTGACATCGAGGACCGTCACCACGATGTCCTCGCCAATCAGGACCTGTTCTCCGACCTTCCGCGTAAGTACCAGCACCGCACAATCATAACCCGGCGCCCGCCGTCGCTACGGACGGGACTAGGCGCCCGGGCCCCTGGCCTCGAGCACCGGGAACCCCAGCTCCCAGACCGTTTCCGGGGTCAGCGTCTCCTCCGCGTGCAGGGACACCACGGCGTAGATCCCGTGTCCCGCGGCGACGGCGTCGACCCAGGCGGCGGTGTCCTCGGCCTTGCGCCCGGCATCCACCGCCGCCCACAGCTGGTCGGGCGCCAGCACCTCCAGCAGGTGCAGTTGCGCCGGCAGTCCCAGCAGCGGATTGAGGGCCACCGAGACCAGCAGGGGCACACCCTGGGCCACGACGTCGGCGCGGGCCTTGAGGATGCCGCGCCGATCGAGGATCGGCCTGCGGGCCAACGACTGCGTATCGAATTTATGGGCCAGCTCCCCCGCGTTGCGCCGCAGCGCCGTGCCGTCATCCAGTTCCGCGGCGGCCATGCCCGCGTCTCCCCACAGCCCGATGACCACGACCAGGTCCCCGGGGCCGGCCAACGGCGAGGGAACAACGTCCCGCCCCGGCGACGCGGCTCGCCGGGCGCGATCGCCCGGGTTGCCGGCGCCGGAGCCGGAGGCCGGTGTCCCGGCTACACGCGAACCGGTGGCCGGTTCCAGGGCAAAGGCCTGGCTGTCGAGCAGGCGGGCGAAGTCCGGCCGTCCGGGCAGCGGCGGCAGGTCCTCCGGATCCTCGAAACCGGTTGCCTGCGGGGCGAAGCGCAGCTCGGCGGCGTCCGCGCGCGCCAGCAGCCCGTCGATCCCCTCCGCCACCAGCGGGGAATCCGGTGTCAGGGTGTTGGACGAATAGGTGCCGGATGCAGGGGTCGCGGGTTTCGGGGACGCGGGTTTCGGGGACGCGGGCGTGGGCGGCGCGGGGGCCGGTGCAGGTTCGAGGGCACGGTGCATTTCCGCGCCCGCCTCCGGCTCCAGCACACGGCCGTGCGGCGCGTGCTCGTCGGGCACCTCGATGATGGCCTCGAGGTGCGTCTTGGCCAGGAACCCGCCGATGCCGCCGACGGTGACCCGCTCGGCCGAGACGATGCGGGCGTGCCGCCCGAACTCGGCGATGGCCCGCTCGTGGATCTCCACCAGGTTCGCACCCTCAAGCTGAAAGCGCATCGGCACCGCGCACCACCCCCACGGTCTCGATCTCGGCCCCGCCCGCGGTGGCCTCCTGGTAGGAGAGCACCGGGATGGAACCGGGCGCGGCGCCCAACAGGCGGCGCACCGCCGGGCGCAGCGCCGGGGCGCAGACGAGCACCGCGGACAGGCCGCGGGTTTCCAGGTCGCCGGCGATCTGCTTGGCCGAGGCAAGCACCGACTCCAGCCGCTGCGCATCCAGCATGATCTGGGTGCCGGCCTCCGAGGGACGCAGCCCCTCGAGCATGCCCTGTTCCAGGACGGGATCGATCATCACCACCCGCAGCGTGTTTCCTTCCAGGTAGCCGGCGGCGATGGCCGGGCCCAGCGCGGTGCGGGCGGCCTCGATGAGCCCTTCCGGGTCGGTGCTGGCCTTGGCGCGCAGGGCCAGGGCCTCGTAGATGCGCCCGAGGTCGTTGATGGGCACGCCCTCGACGAGCAGGCCCTGCAGCACGCGCTGGACCTCCGCCAGGGACAGCGGGGAGGGCACCAGTTCCTCCACGGCCGAGGGGTTGGTTTCGCGCACCGCGTCGGTGAGCACCCGCACATCCTCCCGGGTGAGCAGCCTGGCGGCCTGCGCGCTCACGATCGAGGACAGGTGGGTGACGATCACCGAGACCCGGTCGATGGTGGTGGCCCCGGCCATCTCGGCATTGTGCCGCAGCTCGGCCGGGACCCATTTGCCGGCCAGCCCGAAGACCGGCTCCACGACCGAGGCCCCGGGCAGCGACTCCAGGTGCTCACCCAGGGCCAGCACCTTCCCGCGCGGGGCGGTGCCGCGCCCGGCCTCGACCCCGGCGATCCTGATGGCGTAGGTGGCCGGGGGCAGGTCCACCGAGTCGCGGGTGCGCACCGGCGGCAGCACGATGCCCATTTCCATGGCCGTGCGGCGGCGCAGCGCGCGCACGCGGGCCAGCAGGTCGTCCCCTCCCCCGTTGACCACGTCCACCAAATCCGGTGCCAGTTGGATCTCCAGGGCGTGCACCCGCATCTTCTCGATCAAATCCTCCGTGGTTTCGTTCGGCACGACCGCGGCCTCGTTCTGGCGCGCCACCTGGGCCCGGGTTTCCTCCTTGGCCAGGTTGGTCTTGATGCGCTGCGCGGTGAGGATCAGCAGGGCGCCGATGAGCATGAAGGGCAGCTTAGGCATTCCGGGCACCAGGGCCAGGGCGATGGCCGAGGCCCCGGAGATCAGCAGCGCGGTGCGCGACTGGGCCAGCTGCTTCGAGGCGGTGGAGCCCATGTCCGCCGAGGCGTTGGAGCGGGTGACGATCATGCCGGTGGACACGGCCATGAGCAGCGCGGGGATCTGCGTGGCCAGGCCGTCGCCGATGGTCAGCAGCGCGTAGGTGTTCAGCGCCTCGGAAATGCCCATGCCGCGGGAGATCATGCCGATGGCGATGCCGCCGACCAGGTTGATGATGATGATGATCAGCCCGGCGATGGCGTCGCCCTTGACGAACTTGGAGGCGCCGTCCATGGCGCCGTAGAAGTCGGCCTCGGCCCCGACCTCGGCGCGGCGTTCGCGGGCCTGCGTGTCGGTGATCAGCCCGGCGTTCAAATCCGCGTCGATGGCCATCTGCTTGCCCGGCATCGCGTCCAGGGTGAAGCGCGCCCCGACCTCGGCGACGCGCTCGGCGCCCTTGGTGACCACCACGAACTGGATGACCACCAGGATCAGGAAGATCACGCAGCCGATGATCAGCGAGCCGCCCACGGCAATGGACCCGAAGGCGGCGATGACCTCCCCGGCGTACCCGTTGCCGAGCACCAGCCGGGTGGAGGCGACGTTCAGGCCCAGGCGCAGCAGCGTGGCGACCAGCAGCAGCGAGGGGAAGACCGAGAAGTCCAGCGGCCGCTTGACGAACATGGTGGTCAGCAGGATCACCAGGGCCAGCAGGATGGACACGGCGATCAGCACGTCCAGCAGCGGCGCGGGGACCGGGACCACCAGCAGCATGATGATGCCCACCACGCCCAGCGGCACGGCGATCTTGGAGAGGGAAGCGAATTTCATTCGGTCTTGCTCCTTGGGACTCGGCGGTTGGCCGGAGGTCGGGCGGTGGTCGGGGTGGGGACCGTGGAAAAGCGTGGGGGCCGGTGCGCCATGGTCTTCATGTCGTGCCCGCCCGTCGTCCGGGACCGGCCGGCTGGGGGCCGGGCACGGTGTGGACGCCGGCGGCGGTGCCGCGGGCCTTGAGCGTCATCACGAAGGCCAGGACGCGGGCCACGTCGTTGTAGGCATCGGCGGGGATTTCGTCCCCGATCCCGCAGACCTCGTGCAGGTTCCGGGCCAGCGGCACGTCGCGGACCATGGGCACGCGCTTGTCCGCCGCTTCCTCGCGGATGCGCGTGGCGATGTTCCCGGCGCCCTTGGCCACCAGCCGCGGCGCGGACTTGCCGGGCTCGTAGCGCAGCGCGACCGCCACATGGGTGGGGTTCACGACCACCACGTCGGCGTCGGCGATCGCCGCGATCATCCGGTTGCGGCTCATGGCCATCTGCCGGGCCCGGCGCTGGGACTTGATCAGCGGGTCGCCGTCGGTGCGCTTGTTCTCGTCGGTGACTTCCTTGCGCGTCATCCGCGTGTGCTTGCGGTTCCGGCGCATGACCACCAGCACGTCGACGGCCGCCAGCACCAGCCCGGCGATGACCGTGGCCCGGATCAGGGAGGTGGCGCCGTCGGAACCGGCGGACAGCAGCGAGGCCAGCGGCAGCGACCCGGATTGCAGCAGCAGCGGCATGAGCGAGGCCACGACGAACCAGAGCACCAGGGCGATGACGGCGACCTTCAGCAACGCCTTGAGCCCCTGCCAGAGCGCCTGGAGCCCGAAGACCCGTTGGATGCCGGTGATGAGGTTCAGGCTGGCGGGATCCAGCGTGAACTTCCTGAAGTTGATGCCGCCCTGCAGTGCGGCGGTGGCGACCACGACGATGAGCACCACGACGAAAAGCGGCAGCAGCGAGGAAGGCAGCGACCCCAGCCCGGTGCCCAGCGCGTCGAGTGCTGCCGCGGGGTCGGGCTCGGCGATGATCCCGCGCACCGCCTCCAGCTGCATGCGGCCCGCGCGCTCGGCGGCCACCAGCAGCCCGGGCAACATCAGCGCCGCGGCGCCGATGCCCAGCCAGGCGGCCAGGTCCTGCGAGCGGCTCGTCTTGCCCTTCTCGCGGACCTCCTTCATGCGCTGTTGTGTGGCCTTCTCGCTGCGCTCCCCCGAATCCTGGCTCACGGGCCGCCCACCCCCGACAGCAGGGACAGGGCGTTGCGCACCAGCGAGGAGACCAGCGCTGGCAGCACCACGAACACCGTGCCGGCCAGCGCGAGGGTCAGCATGATCTTCAGCGGGAAGCCCATGGCGAAGGCGTTCAGCGCCGGGGCGGCGCGGGTCAGCAGGCCCAGGCCGATGTCGGCCAGCACCAGCACCACCAGCAGGGGACCTGCGATCTGGACGGCCGCCACGAACATCTCCCCCACAGCCCCCACGAGGGATTGCGCCACGTAGGGCAGCCCGATCCCGCCGCCCAGCGGGATGACGGCGAAGGAGCGGAACAGCCCGGCGAGCACCAGCTGGTAGCCGTCGGAGGCCATCAGCAGGGCCAGTGCCGCGAAGTGGAAGAAGCGGGTGAACTGGGCGCCGTTGATCATGGACTGGGGATCGAAGCCCTGGGCCATGGCGAAGCCGCCGAAGAGGTCGATGAGGCTGCCGGCCGACTGGATGGCGGAAAAGACGACCATGACCATGAACCCCATGGCCGCGCCCGCCACCAGTTCGGCGACGACCGCGCCCAGGAACGGGCCGGTGTCCAGGGACTCGTAGCCGGCCCCCAGCCGCGGGGTGACGGCCAGGGCCAGCCCGATCCCGAGCATGCCCTTGATGCGCAGCGGGATGGCGTTGTGCGAGAAGGGCGGGGCGATGACCAGGAAGGCGGTGACGCGCACCGCCGCGAGCATCATGACCTCCAGCCAGGGAAGCGGCACGGTGGCCAGCATGCTTAGCCGCCTCCCAGCAGGGCCGGGATCTTCTCGAAGAGCTCGTGGGTGAAGAGCACCATCTCGGCGATCATCCAGTGCCCGCAGACGAGCAGCGCGATCGCCACCGCGGCGGCCTTCGGGACGAAGGAGAGGGTGATTTCCTGGATCTGCGTCATTGACTGGAAAAGCGAGATCGCGAAGCCCACGACCAGCGAGGTGATGAGCACCGGGGCCGAGAGCTTGGCCGCGACCACCAGGCCGGCGAGCCCGATGTCCAGGACGGCATTTGGATCCATTTTCCTAGCCGCCGATCCGGTAGGAGCCGATGAGAGCGGTGATGACCAGGGCCCAGCCGTCTACCAGCACGAAGAGCAGGATCTTGAAAGGCAGCGAGATCATCACCGGCGGGAGCATCATCATGCCCATGGACATCAGCGCCGAGGAGACCACCAGGTCGATGACCAGGAACGGCACGAAGATCACGAAGCCGATGATGAAGGCGGCGCGCAGCTCGGAGATCATGAACGCCGGGATCAAGGTGGTCAGCGCGACGTCCGCCGGGGTGGCGGGGTTGGGCAGTTCCGCGGCGCGCGTCATCAGCGCGATGTCGGCCTCGCGGGTGTGAGCCAGCATGAATTCGCGCAAGGGCACCACCCCGACCTCGAGCGCCCGGGTCAGGTCGATCGAGCCGTCCAGGTAGGGCTGCACGCCCACCTCGTTCATGGAGGCAAGCACCGGGGCCATGATGAACAGCGAGAGGAAGAGCGCCAGGCCGGCGAGCACCTGGTTGGGCGGGATGGTGGGCAGCGCCAGGGCGTTGCGGGTGAAGGCCAACACCACGAAGATCTTGGTGAACGAGCTCATCATCAGCAGCAGCGCGGGGGCCACCGAGAGCAGGGTGATGGCGATGAGGGTGACGATCGCGGAGCTGGGGGTGCCGTTGGGGCCGTTGATTTCCACCGACAGGCCACCGTTGTCCCCCGGGGTCCCGGGGTCGATGGGCGCGGCAAACGCGGCCGGCGTGCCGGCGAACACGAAGAACGCAAGCAGCGCCAACAACAACCCGGCGAGCAGAGCCGGCCGGGTGCTGAACGAGACGACGGGGCGAAAAGTGTTCATGCGCCGCGTCCCTGGCGCACAGCGGCGACGGCCCGGCGCCAAGTGTCGGGGGAAAGGATCGAACCGGCAAGCGCACCCGTTGGAGCAACGGAAATCGCCGGCGATGCCGGGGCGCTTGGCGCGGCCGCGCCGGGGTGCGGTCCGTCCGTGACGGATTCGCCCACGCGTGGGTCATGCGCCGCCACGGTGCCCTGCCGCACGGCATTCAGGCTCGCCGCGAAGGCGCGCGAGCGATCCGCCATGGTGGCGGGTGCAGGCACCTGCCCCAGGGCATCGGGGACCACGGGTTCGGGGGCCTCGAAGGAATCGAGCACGCTGATCGAGGACTCGGCCACGCCCAGCAGGTAGCGCCGCCCCTGCACGTCGAGCAGCACCACGGAGGACTTCGGGCCCAGTCCCTGGCGTTCGACGACCGACAGCTGCGAGGCACGCGGGGTTCCGAAGCGCGTCAGCACCCGCTTGCGCAGGTAGAACAACAGCCCGAAGACCGCCGCGAGCGAGACGACCACCCGCAGCACCAAGAAGAAACTTTCCAAGACTAGGCCAGGCCCTCGTTCACGTCGAGGATCTGGGTGATCCGCACCCCGTAGTCCTGGTCCATGACCACGACTTCGCCCAAGGCGATGAGACGCCCGTTGAGCAGGATGTCCGCCGGTGCCCCGGCGGAGCGGTCCAGCTCCACCACGGCACCGGGTTCCAGGCCCAGCACGTCGCGCACCGACATGCGCGTGCGCCCGATCTCCACCGTCAACGCCATTTCCACGTTGTTGATCCGGCCCAGGCGGCTTGCCACGTCCCCGCGCCCCTCTGCACCGGAACCTGCAGCCGGCCGGGCCGTCTCGTTGTTGCGGATGCGGATGGCGAAGAAGCCGATGTCCTCCCCCGCGCTGCGCAGTTCAAAGCACACGGTCTCCGCATCACCCAGCATCGCATCGGCACGCACCGCCGAATCGGTGGAGAGCACACCCGCGCCCAGCACGCCGGTTGCGGCCTCAAGCGCGGGGCGCAGGATGTCCGCAGCCGAAACCAGCGAACCTTCTCCGCCCGGGGCGCCGCCCAGCAGCGGGGCCGCCACGCAGAGCAACACATCGGCGGAGAGCTGGCCGACGAAGCCGGCCGCAACCAGCTCGCCGTGGCCCTGGAGCATGGAAGCGTCGCGGGTGCCCGACTGCAGCACGGCGGTGACCGGGGAGGTGGTGGGCAGCATGCCGGCCAGCGCCTCGGCGGCCGCCGAATACAGCGCCGTCGAGTGCAGGACCGGGGTGGATGTTGGTTCGGGGCTCAAGAGGGACTCTCCTCGGTAGAAACGACGACGGCGGCGATCCGGCCGCTGCGGGTGCCGGCCGCGGCGGTGCCCAGGCGGCGCCCGTCGACGGACAGCTCGAAGGGCCGGTGGACGGGGTGGGGCAGCGGCAGCACATCCCCCACCGCCAGGTTCAGGATGGTGCCGGGGGTGACGAAGGCGGGCCCGAGGGCGAGGGCCACGTCCACCGGGACCCCGGCGAGCGCCTCGGTGAGCAGCTCGGAGGCGTTCTCCACCGGAGTGCGCGGGTTGGTTTCCCCCAGCTGCGGCAGCAGCATGTCCGCCGGCACCGCGACCGAAGCCAGGGTGCTGCGCTCGCCCACGCGCACGCGCAGCCAGGCCGCGATGACGATCTCGGACTTCGTGGCGGCCTGCGCGAACTGGGAATTGTGGTGGATTCCGGCGACCATGAGCTGTTGTTGCAGCAGGGCACCCAGGGAGTAGTGAAGGTCCTCGAGCGCCTCGTCCATCAGCCCGCGCACCAGGGTCTGCTCGATGCGCGTGTACTTGCGTTCGGGAACGTCGGTGGCGGTGGGGCTGCCCAGCATGTGGGAGATCCAGTTCAGTGCGTCGGCTGCGGGGAACTGGATGACGGCGCGCGCGCCGTGCCCCTCGGCCTCGCAGAGCACCATGGTGGTGGCGGGAGGCAGCCCGGCGACGTAGTCGTCGTAGGACTGCATCTGCACGTATTCGAGGGAGACCTGCGACATGAGCCGGATCTTGGCGGTCAGCTGGGTGCCCCATTGGCGGGCAAAGGTCTCGAAGGCCAGCTCGAGCACGCGCGAATGTTCGCGGGCAAGCGTCGTGGGCCGGCGGAAGTCGTAGACCACCGCGGCCGCGGGGTCTGGAAGTGTTGGGTTGGGCGCACCCGCACCGGGGTGTCCCGCAGGCAGGAGCGTCACGGGCACCACTATCGGCAGGCGATGGCCGGTTGGTTAGCGCAAATGGACAACTTTCCGCCCCGTTGTGCGCACCCACCAGCCATCAACGGTTGACTAGGGAGTTTGCGACAAAAGGTCCCGGACCGATTCGGGCTGGTTGGAGAGCACCACGATGTCGACGCGGCGGTTCAGCGACAGGTCCTTGTTGCCGGGCACCGGCCGCGCGTCCCCGTAGCCGACGGAGGAGATCCGTGCGGCCTTCACTCCCCCGTCCTCGACCAGTGAGCGCAGCACGCCGGTGGCGCGGGACGCGGAGAGTTCCCAGTTGGTGGGGTACGGCTCGACCGGGCGGCGCTCGTCCGCGAAGCCCTCCACCTCAAAGTACCGCTTGGTGGGGGCCAGCACCGGGGCGATGGCGTCGATGATCTCGCGGGCGTTGTCGGTGAGCTCGGCGCTGTTGGGCACGAAGAAGGTCTCCGCGCTGACCAACCTCACGGTCAGACCCCGGTTGTCGATGGAGAAATCCGCCGCCCCGGCATGGCCGGAGTCCTTCAAGCGCTTTTGGATGCGTTCCTTGAACTCAAGGAGCTCGGCCTGCTCGTCCTGGGCCAGGGCGAGCAGCGCCTCCTTGGTCTGCCCGTCGATCTGGCTGCTGGCCAGCAAGCCCTCGGTGCCCACCAGCTCGGGAGGGACCACGATGCCCTCCGCGGTGTCGGCGGTGATGCTTTGCTCGGTGCCGAAGCCGGTGGCCAGGGAATTCTTCAGCTTCGTGTACTTGTCCTGGTCGACGGTTGACATGGCGAAGAGCACGATGAACAGGCACATCAGCACCGTGACCATGTCCATGTACGAGGCCATCCAGCGCTCGTCCGGGCCGTCGTGCCCGGACTCGGCCTGTTTGCGGCCCTTGCGGCCACCGCGCCGACGGCTGCTGCGGCCCCCGCTCACGCGGCTTCCTTGAAGTCATCGAGCACGGCCCCGACCTGCGAACCTTTTTCCTTGCTCTTGCCCAGGGCGTGGGGCGGGACCATGGCCCGCAGCTTCTCCTCGAGCAGGATCGGCTGGCTTCCGCCCTGGATGGCCAGCACGCCTTCCATGGCCAGCGTCATGCTGTCGATCTCGAGTTCCGAGAGCCTGCGCAGGCGCGAGCCGATGGGCAGCCAGATGAAGTTGGCCGAGACCAGTCCCCACAGGGTGGCCACGAAGGCTGCGGCGATCATGTGGCCGAGCTCGTCCGGCTTGGAGAGGTTTTCCAGCACGTGGGTCAGCGAGACCACGGTGCCGATGATGCCCACCGTGGGGGCGTAGCCGCCCAGGGTGGAAAACCACTTGTGCGCAATGGCGTCGGTGCGCTCGCGGGTGGAGATCTCGTCCTCGAGTTGGTCGCGCAGCTCGTCCCCGTCCATGCCGTCGGCCATGGACTGCAGGGCACGGCCCAGGAACGGGTCCTTGGTTTCCCTGGCCTCGGATTCCAGCGCCAGCAGGCCTTCCTTGCGCGCCAGTTCCGCGAGCTCGACGAGCCGGGTGATCAGCTCGCCCACCGGGGCGATCTTGCCGCGGAAGGCAGAAGGAAGGGACTTGAAGGCGATGAGCGTGTCGCTGATGGTGCCGCTGGCAATACCCACGGCGATGGTTCCGAGGAACACGATGATCATCGGGGCCGGAAGGAGGATCGATGAGACGGAAGCGCCCTCCATGAAAAGCATGGTGAACATGGCGCCAAAGGCCAGCAGGAGGCCAATGATTGTTGCTGGATCCACGTGGGGCGTCCTCTTATCGGTGCGTCAGGGGCGGAACGGACGGTTGCCGCGGCTCGTTGTGCCGCGCCAGCGAGACCACCCGGGCACGATATCCCGCCACCAGGGCAATGACTTCTTCCATGGTTTCGGTGACCACGTATTTGGCCCCGTTGACCATGAACACCACGGTGTCGGGGTTTTCCTGGATCCGCTCGATGAGGTCGGCATTGATCGCAAAGCGTGTGGCGTTGAGCCTGGTTACAACGATCATTGAAGCACCCCGTTCTTTCACAGGAGCACTCTCGGCAGAAAGGGCCGCCCCGTTAGCCAACGGGGCGGCCCTTTCCCGGTTCCCAGGGGGAACCGCACTCGATGTCGTTCGAGTTGACGGCGGAGGTCTTACCGGAGCCGGAACCTCGGAACCCGGCCGACCCTCACCACGTTGACCCGGCAACCCGGATCCATTGCGAGCCTTATTGCTACTTGCCCAGGACGTTCAGGTCCTTGCCCTTCGTTTCGGTCACGGTGAACACGGTGGCAATGGAAATCACCAGAAGTGCCATCGTATAGATCGGGAAGAAGTTGAACGACGCCGAGGCCGCCCAGGTCTGGACATAGGGAGCGGTGCCGCCGAACGCGGCAACCGCGAAGGCGTACGGGAATCCGATGCCGGAGGTCCGGACCTCCGGCGGGAACAGCTCGGAGAACAAGGCAGGCATGATGGCCAGTGCACCGGCAAGAAGTGCCGACATGATCGAGACGCTCAACAGGAGCACCATGAAATCGTCGCGCAGCCACAAGGTCATCGGGTAGTACAGCACGAGTGCGCCGGCCGCGCTGATGAGCATCACCGGCTTGCGTCCGATGCGGTCGGAGAGCATGCCCCACAGCGGCAGGACGGCAATCAAGACGATGTTGCCGATGACGCCGGCCCAGAGGGTAAGGCCCCGATCCATGCCGAGCTGGGTGTTCGCGAAAGTCGGGGCATTAATGGCCCAGGCGTAGTAGGCCACGGTGAGCCCGATGGTGAGCCCGATGACCTGCAGCGCAGCCCGGCGGTGCTCCCAGATCTGTGCAACGATATTCCGCTTGCGGCTCGCGTTGCCCTTTGCGACCTCCTTGAACACCTCGGATTCTTCCATGTTGCGGCGCAGGTAGAGGGTGTAGAGACCGGCGACGGCGCCGAGCGCGAACGGAATGCGCCAGCCGAAGGAATCAAGCTGCGCGGTTGTGAGCGTCAGGTTGAGGATGGCGGCGAGCAGGACGCCAAAGAGGATGCCGGTCGTGCCCGAGACGTAAATCCAGCTCGACCACAGGCCGCGATGCTTGCGCGGCGCAACCTCGGAGAGGAAGACCTGAGAGGCCGGAAGCTCGCCGCCATGCGCCAGTCCCTGCAGCAGTCGGGCCAGCAGCAGCATGAGCGAGGACCATGCACCCATGGTCTCGTAGTCGGGCATCACGGCAATCGCGAGGCTGCCGAAGGAGGCGAGCAGGATCGCGAGTGTCAGTGAGAACTTGCGGCCCTTGCGGTCACCGATCCATCCGAAGAGGAAGCCGCCAAACGGGCGCGCGATGAAGCCAACGGCGAAAACGGCCAGCGCCGAGAGCAGCGCGGAAGTCGGGTCGTCGTTGTTGAATGCGTGAGCGGCGATGTAGACCGCAAACGAGGCGTAGACGTTCCAGTCGTACCATTCAAGAAGGTTACCCATGCCGATGCCGACAAGGTTCTTCCTCGTCGTCCGGCGGCTTTGCTCCGTTGTGCGCTCATTCACGGCGTGGGAGTTGATGGAGCTCATTTGGTTGCTTCCTGTTTCATGCTGGCGGCGGACAGCGCTGCCAGCCGGCGGTGGGCCAGGGTCGCCATCAGCGCGGCGCCGTCTTTCAAGACGTCGTCGGCAAAGACTGCCTGGGGTGAATGGTTGTCGGGCAGCTCTTCGACGTCGACGCCCGGCCGGGCCGCCCCGAGCGGGATGAAGACGCCCGGAACCTGATCCAGCACCTTCGAAAAGTCCTCGGATGCGCTGAGCGGGTATTCCGGGTCGATGAGGCGTTCGGCGCCGAAGAGTTCCCGCACGGTGTCCGCGACGATCTCGGATTCCGCCGGATCGTTGTGGGTGACGGGGTAGAGCAGCCGGTAGTCGACGTCGACCTCCACGCCGTGCGCGTCCGCGATGCCGCCCAGCACCTCGGGGATCGAGGTGTTCATGAGCATGCGGTTGTGCGTGCTGAAGGTACGCACCGTCGCCTTGATCTCAACGCTGTCGGGGATCACGTTCTCGACCTCGCCGCCCCGGATCATGCCAATCGACACGACCACGGGATCGAAGGAGTCAAACCGGCGGGTGACCATGGTCTGGAGTGCGAGCACCATCGTCGCCGCGGCGGTGACAGGGTCCGCCGCGCGGTGCGGGGCCGAACCGTGTCCGCCGCGCCCGCGCACCGTGATGAGCACGGTGTCGGAGGCGCTCATGATCGCGCCCCGGCGAACCATGAAGGTGCCCTGCGGGATGCGTGCCGAGAAGACGTGGAGCGCAAAGGCGGCGGAGACGCGGGTGCCGGAGGCGTCGAGCACTCCTTCTTCGATCATCAGGCGGGCCCCGTCGTGGCCTTCTTCGCCGGGCTGGAACATGAATACCACGTCCCCGGCCAGGTTCTCGCGGTTTGCGCTGAGGAGTTCGGCCGCGCCGAGCACCATCGCCATGTGGGCGTCGTGCCCGCAGGCGTGCATGGCCCCGGTTTCCTCGGAAGCAAACTCGAGGCCGGTTTCTTCCGCGACGGGGAGCGCGTCCATGTCGCCGCGCAGCAATACAGCTGGCGCGTGCCCCTGGGCTGCGGCCTGGCCCCTCAGTACGGCAACGACGGAACTGCAGGCGGCGCCCACGGTGACCTCGAGCGGCAACTCGGCCAGTTTGTCGAGAATGCGCTGTTGCGTCCAGGGAAGATGGAGTCCCACCTCGGGGTGGCGATGCAGCTCGTGTCTCAGCGACACAAGGTCTGCCTCGATCCGAGCAGCCTGTTTCAGGTAATCCATATCGGCTATCCTCACGCTGTTCAATTTCTGCTCAGATCAGTATAGGCGCGTTGAAACTCGTGCAGATTAGCCGAGGACTATCCATCAATATTGATCATTTCTCCGAAGATTTTGAGATATCCTTGCACACAGATGAAGATTTTGTGTGCATCCATGCATTGGAAGTGAGCGCACCCACACCACTCCCCGGAACACGGAGGCCCCGAATGGCCCTTGCCGAAGACCTTGAATTGCTCCACGCATTGCAGATCGCTCCGCGCGCCTCATGGCGTTCCCTGGGAGCAGTGCTTCACCGTTCCCCTGCGGTACTCGCCAACCGATGGCAAGAAATGACTGATGCCGGACTGGCATGGTGCACTGCGGTTCCCTTCGGCGAGGGCAGCCCCGGCGTTACCGCGTTTATCGCGCTGCTCAGCGAACCTGGCCATCAACAAACCCTGATTGACCAAGCGGTGCTGATCCCGGAGGTCATTTCGATCGAGGTGCCGGCCCGGCGCTGGGACCTCATCCTGACGGTGCTGGTGCCCGACATGGAGGTGTTCCTGCGTTCATTGCAACCGCGAATCGCAGGCCTTGACGGCCTGACCCGACACGAAACAATCCTCTGCACACGCAGGCACTTCGGGGGACATGAATGGCGGCTTAACGTTCTCGACGGTGCGGCGCGTACAGCGCTGCAACTGCAAAGCGGGGCTTCCGCCGAGGATGGGAAGGGGATCCGCGAGGAGGACCGAGCACTCATTCCCTTGTTGTTTCGCAACGGACGGGCAAGTGTCACCGACATCGCCGGAGAACTCGACACGCACGCAAGCACGGTATCCCGGAGGCTGAACCGTTTCCTCTCGGACCCACGGATAACGCTGCGCTGTGATGTGGCGCCAGAACTCGTCGGCCAGCCGATCAGTTGCCAGTGGTTCTGCTGGCTTCCGCCGAATCAGCACGATGCCGCCGCCGAAGTGCTGCGCTCCTTGCCCGACCTGCGCTACTGCTCCTCGACAACGGGCCAAACGAATTTCACCTTCGTCCTTTGGGTCAAGTCGCCCGAGGACATCTTTGAAATCGAGCGGAAAGTCGTCGAAAGGATTGAACACCTGACCATCTCCGAGAGTTCGGTGACCGTCAGGTTCATCAAGCGCATGGGCTGGAGACTTGATGACCGGGGGCGGCGAACCGGCGAACCGGTGCTCCCGATGTTCATGTCCTGAAACGACCGGGTTACTTGGTTCGGTACTTTCACAGGCCTGATCCAGCCTATTTGTGAAGTACATGGGGCGGCGCCGTTAGCCAACGGCGCCGCCCCATGTTTTGCGCCGGTGGCTACCTCTTGAGGTTGGCCAGTTCCTGGAGGACCTCGTCGCTGGTGGTGATGATGCGGGCGTTCGCCTGGAAACCGCGCTGGGCGACGATCAGGTTGGTGAATTCCTGGGAGAGGTCGACGTTGGACATCTCCAGCATGCCGCCGGAAATGGTGCCCATGCCCGGATCCCCGGGGGCGCCGTATTCAATGGCGCCGGAGTTCGCGGTGACGGTGTAGCCGGAGCCGCCCGTCTTCTGCAGGCCCGCGGGGTTGGCCACGGTAGCGAGCGCGATCTGCGCGATGGCCTGCTGGGCGCCGTTGGAGAAGGTCCCGGTCAGCGTGCCGTCCGATCCGAGCGTGTAGGATTCCAGCGTTCCGGCGGAGCGGCCGTTCTGCTCCGAGATCGAAACGGTCTTCAGCCCCGCAAAGCCGGTGACCTGGGATAGGTCCACCGCGATGCCTCCGACGTTCAGGGGGCCGCTGGGAGTCAGGGTACCGTTGGCGTTCTGCGTCAGGGTGATGTTGCTCGGCGCCCCGCCGTCAACATCGGCCGCCACATTCCAGCCGCCTGCGGTACGGGTGAAGGTCATGGCCAGGGTGCGGCTGGTTCCGTCCGCAGCAAAGACTTCCTTGTCCTGGACGACGGAGTCTCCGACGGCCGTTTCCTTGGGCAGGTTTCCGGCGAGCGCCGCGGCGTTTGTCGCCGTGGCCGGTGCAACGAGGTCGCGCGGCAGGGCGATGTCGGTCAGCGCGCCTCCGGTGGCCAGCTGGCCGCCTTGCGCCATCCAACCCTGCACGATGCCGCCGTCGGGGCTGGTCAGCCGGCCGTTGGCATCGAATTCAAAGGCTCCGGCGCGGGTGAGCGAGGTGGCGTTTCCGGAACGGGTGGCGAAGAATCCCTCACCGGCGATCATCATGTCCGAGGCACGGCCGGTGCTCTGGGACGAGCCCTGGCCGAAGTTGGTGGAGATGCCGGCGACCTGCACGCCGAGGCCGACCTGGGCGGGATTGCGTCCGCCGGCGTTGTCGCCCGGGGTCGTGGCGCCTTGGGTCATCTGGGACAGGGTGTCCTGGAACTGGACGGAGGAAGACTTGAAACCCGACGTGTTGACGTTGGCAATGTTGTTGCCGGTGGTGTCAAGCATGGTCTGGTGGGCGCGAAGACCGGAAATTCCTGAATACAGTGAACGAAGCATTGGGGGTGTCTTTCTGCGTAGGAGGAAATTGGGTGGAACAAGAAAACTAAAGGTAGGCGCCTAGGCGCCAATGGCATTCGGTTCGGTGGTCTCGGACTCCGGTTCCCCGCCCTCGGGCGGGGTATCCGGGGTCGTGTCCTGCTCCGGATCGGGAACCGGCGCGGCGGGTGCCGCGATGCCGATGATCTGCGCATAGGGGATTTGCTGCTCCCCCACGGTGACCACCGGTGATCCCTGCGCAAAGGACACCGCGGTGACCACCCCGGTGATCGGAGGTTCCCCGACCGTGGTGATTTCCCTGCCGATCAGGGAGGACGCGGCCAGTCGCTGCTGGATGTCCAGCGAGGCTTCCTGGGTCGCGCTGAGCGTGTTCATGCGCTCCATCGAGGCCAGCTGGGTGGTCTGGGAAATCATCTGGTTGGTGTCCATGGGCGAGCTCGGGTCCTGGTTTGCCAACTGGGTGACCAGCAGGTGCAGGAACACTTCCCCGTCCATGCTCTGTTTGGGAGCGCGAACGGGCGCGGCGCTGGCACCGAATTGCGTCGCTTCGATGGGTGGCACTGTCATGGGGGTTTCCTTCCTAGGCCATCACGTCGAGATGGGAAGTGTCGTGCGGGGCCAGGGTGGTCTCCTGGCCCTGTGTTTCGGCTGCAAGTTCGTCGCGGGTGCGCAGCCCCGGAAAAGGGATCCCGGTGAAGGGACGCGCGTCCGAACCGCCTGTGTCCTGGTTGCCGGTGTGGCCTTCCGTTGTGGCGGAGGAATCCGCCCCGGTGGACAGTGTGATGGTTCCGGATCCCGAGGCTGCCAGTTCGCGGCGCAGTTCGGGCAGCATGGCGCGCAAGGCCTCGCGACCGGCGTCCGTCGGTGCCGACAGTTCCATGCGGATGCCCTCCCCGCCCAAAAGGGCCTTGACCGTGATGGGACCCAGTGCCTCGGGAGCAATGTTCACGCTTAGCGTTCGTTCCCCGTTCGGCCCAGCGGCCAAAGTGGCCATCGGGCCGAGCAGTTGGCGGTGCAGCGGTGCGGGCCCCTGGGTGCGTACCAGCGGGCTTTCCGTGGCCGGTGTTTCGAGCGGGTCCACGGCCGAGATGCCGCCGTCGTTGGAGACTCGGACCGATGCGATTGCGTCGTCAGAGGTAGTGCGGACTTCGATCTGCCCGGTTGCCGGTGGGAGGGACTGGGCCGGGGCGTTCGTTGCAGCGGGCGCCATCTCGGTCCCGGCCAGTGCCGTGGCGACACTGGCTTCCGGAGTTTGTCCCCCGGCACCCGGTCCTTGCCGAGCATCCGCCGAGGCGGAACCCGGTGCGTGTTCCTGGGTCGGGGCACCGGTGGCCGAAATTGCTGCCCCGGGTTGCCCGGTGACGGCCGCCGTCCCGTTCGTGCCTGCAGCCACAGGATCGAGGGTTCCCGTGGGTTCCGAAGGGGTCGGCACCGCGAGTGGCTGCAGTGCGCCGGTTGGGGGCAGGTCGGGATGGGTAATCGTGGTTCCGGGCGTGGGTGCCACAGGCAGGGAGGTGCCACCTTCAGGCAGCTGTATTTCCAAAGCGGGGGCCTCTGCCAAGGGAAGCGGCTCGGCTTCCGGAGCGGCAACGACCCCAGGCTTCGGCACGACCAGCGGCGGTGTGACGGCCACCGGGAACGGCGACCCTGCACCGGAGTCAGGTGCCTGTGCAGCGGAAACCGAATCGGCCGTCGGCTCCTTGCCGGTTTCGACGACCGAAGTGGAGCCGACGGTTACCGTGGCGCCCGAAGGAAGTACGGCGGAAGCCGACAGTCCCGGAAGTTGCGCCCGCTGGACCATCACGTGCCCGGCATCCGATGCGCTGGACTCCGCCGGATCCCGGCCGATGGAAGATCCCAGCGGCGAAGCACCGGTAGGCAGCCCGCTTTCCGCTGTCCCCGGTGCGGCTGCGGCAGCATCCGCTGCGGTTCCCGCCGATGCGCGCTGGGTACCCGGTACCGGCAACGACGGAACCATGGAGGCAAAGACCTCGGCGAACTGGCCGGCAGGAGCGTTTCCGGGTTCGGTTGAACTCCGGGAGGCCGACGATGCCGGGGCAATCCCGCCGGGACCGGCAGGGGCAGCCGGCAGTGCGGCGAAGGGTCGCGGGAACGGAATCATGCGCCGCTCACCGCCGTAGAGAAGAGCGCGCGCTGCACTGCCGCGGTGAGCTCTGCCTGCTGCGTCGTGGCCAACGCCTTGGCTGGGGCAGGGGTCTTTGCCTCGGCCGCACCGGCCGTTTCGGAGGGCACAATTCGGCGAATCGTCATGATCGTGGCATCGGTTTCAAAGAGCTTGCGGATGCTCACGGTTTCCCCCGGACGCGGGGCATGGATCATTTTGTTGTCGCCCAGGTAGATGCCGATGTGGCCACCACCCCGGGTGACGATCAGGTCCCCCGGCTTGGCCTGGGCCAACGAGGGAACCTCGGTTCCTTCCTTCGCCTGCTGTCGGGCCACGCGGGGAAGCTCCACGCCAAGGTCCCTGAACGTGTGCTGCACGAAGGAGGAGCAGTCAAGACCGATCTCGGGATTGTTTCCGCCCCACACGTACGGGACACCCAGGTACTTCTTCGCAGTCTGCACCACGTCCGAGCCATCCACGCCGTCCGCAGTTGCCGGTGGTTCCTTGCCCACAGCCTTGGACTGGTCCACTGCCGCGCCGGAACCGGGAGCCGGCGAGGTCACGGGTGCCGGTGGTGCGGTGACAGGGCTCGCCGCCGCGGACGGGGCCATGGCCTGTTGCAGGGCCTGGGTGAAGGAGGCCGGTGTTGTGGGCATGGCCGCCGAACTTGCCCCGAGTCCCGGGACGGCACCAGCCAGCGCTGCAGCCGCCACGGAGCCGGAAGGCGCTGCCTCGGCCTTCGCGGTTGCCGGGGTTCCGCTGACGCGGGCAAGTGTCGATTGGATGGCGCCGATGCGTGAGGCCATGTCGCTGAAGCTCACGGTGTCTTCCCTTCAAAAGCGTTGGTGGCACCCAGGTCGTCAAGCAGCAATTGCTCCCGTGACAGGGCTTCGGTACGTACCTTCACCTCGTGGCGGTGGGCAAGTTTTTCCAGGGCCTTGAGCTCTTGGCGGGCCCGGCGATGGGTTTCGCGGGCTTCTTCCGCCTGCCCGTCCAGCGTGGAAACCAGGGTGTCCAGTTCCAGCAGCATGCCGCGCGCGGAGGCACGCGAGGCGACCAAGGCCATCAGCGTCTCGCTGTCCACCGGAGCCTGTTCGGGTGCGGCCATGGCATCGCGCATGGCGTTTCGCTCCATCATCCGCTGGCGTAGGCCGCGGTTGGCCGCGGCAAGGTCTCCTGCTGCCTTGGTTTCCTGCAGTCCGCGCAAACGCAGCAGCCCCGAAAGTGCAAATCCCCTGGACATCAGGACACCCCCATGTTCCGTAGCAATGAGTGAAGTTCGGCCCACGAGTGGGCGCTGGGCACCGGTTCCTCGAGTCTCTGTTGCAGGAACCGATTGATGGCAGCTTCGTGATCGACCGCGGCATCCGCCAGCGGATTGCTTCCGCGCTGGTAGGCTCCGACATCCAGCAGGTCCTGCACGGCACGGCGTGCGGCCATGACTTTGCGCAGCGTGCCTGCTGCATTGGCTTGTTCCTTGCTGGTCACCCGGGAGGCGACACGCGAAACAGAGGCAAGTGCGTCAATGGACGGGAAGTGGCCGGAAATGGCCAGTTTCCTGTCCAGGACAATGTGCCCGTCAAGCAGCGAACGGGTCGCGTCGGCGATGGGTTCGTTATGGTCGTCCCCGTCCACCAGCACGGTATAGATCCCGGTGATGGAACCTTCCGAGGAGGTCCCGGCTCGCTCGAGCAACCGGGCGAGCAGGGAGAACGTGGAGGGAGGGTAGCCGCGCGTTGCCGGCGGTTCCCCGGCGGAGAGCCCGATTTCGCGCTGTGCCATGGCGACACGTGTCAGGGAATCCATCATGAGCAGCACCTGTGCACCGGATTCGCGAAAGGACTCGGCAATGCGTGTTGCCACGAATGCTGCCCGCAGCCGCATGCGCGCCGGCTCGTCGGCGGTGGAAACCACGACGATCGAGCGGGCCAGGCCTTCGGGGCCCAGGTCCTCTTCCAGGAACTCGCGGACTTCGCGCCCGCGCTCGCCCACCAGGGCAATGACATTGACCTGTGCGCTGGTGCCGCGGGCGATCATGGAAAGCAGCGAGGACTTGCCGACTCCGGATCCGGCGAACAGCCCGATGCGCTGGCCTGCACCCACCGCGGTGAGGGTGTCCATGGTCCGGACACCGAGTTGCAGTGGCGTGGTGATGCGGCTGCGTTCCAGTGCCGCGGGGGCCTGGTGCTCCATGGGAACCAGGGTGTGTTCCCCCAGCGGGCCAAGCCCGTCAATGGGCTGGCCCAATCCGTCCAGCACGCGGCCAAGCAGGCCGCTGCCGACCGGGATGTAGGCGGCAGAACCGCTGCTATGTACAAAATCGCCCACCCTGATGTCATCCATCGGTCCCAGCGGCATACAGTGCAGGGTGTCTCGACGCGCGGCAACCACTTCGGCGGCGACTTTGGCGTCCCCGATTTCCAGCACGGTGCCCATCGGCGCGTTCAGGCCAGCGACTTCGAGCCCCAACCCGACCACCGAGCTCACCACTCCCATCCTCACCGGCTCGGCTGCCCGCAGAGCCGCGTCCAGGCCCGTCCAGGACCGTGCCTCCACGCTCACGGGGTTGCCCCGCGCAGCGCAGCACTGGCCCGTTCGAGTGCGGTGGAGATGCGGGCGTCAAGGAATCCTTCGTCGAATGCCGTCAGCGCATCCCCGCGGGCGAGCACGGGATCTGCAACCAGCGCGATGCCGGTTCCGGGAACCGTTTCCAGTTCCAGCAACGCAATATCCTGCGGATTCATGCGGATCTGGCGAACCGTGGCTTCGTCTATGCCGTTCAGGGCCCGATCCAAGGCCGCCTTCGCACCGAAGCGGTCGTTGGACAGTTCCCTGCCCACGATCTTCTCGGCCAAGAGCAACGCCGATTCCACCAGCACGGTGGAGGCGGCTTCGAGCACCGGGACGGTGCGTGCGTGCAGGGCCGCGGCCGCCGCGCCCAGGGCGCGAACCGCCTCGGCATGTTCGGCGGCACGCGCGGCATCGGCCTCGGCCGCGACCCGTGCCTGATCCTCGCGCTGGGTCCGAGCCCAGGCCTCCGCGGCACGGATGCCCTGCGCATATCCGGTGGCGTATCCGTGCGCCTGCGAGGTGCCCAACTCGCGCTTGGCCGAGTCGGAAAGATCCAGGGCGCCAAAGTGCGCAGGTTCAAAGGCGGTCGGATCAGAGGACATAGTCTTCCTCGTCGCCGCGCTTGATCGTAATTTCGCCACTGGCCTCCAGTGCCCGGATGGACTGGACCACGTCGGCGCGCGCCTCCTCGACCTGTGAGACCCTGACCCTGCCCATGGATGAGATCTCCGCGTCAAGGATTTCCTTGGTGCGGTCGGAGATGTTCGCACGGATCGTCTCCTCAACCTCGGCCGCGGCGCCCTTGAGGGCAAAGGCCAGCGTTGAAGCGTCGACGCCGCGCAACACGCGTTGTACGTCGCGGCGATCGAACTTGACCAGGTCCGCGAAGGAGAGCATGCGGGAGCGCACTTCTTCGGCCAGGTCCGGATCCTGCTCGTCCAGCGAGGAAAGCAGGTCCTTTTCGATCGTGATGTCCGAGCGGTTCAGGATGTCAACCAGTGGTTGGATGCCGCCGACCGCCTCGAGCGGTTCGTGGGTGGTGATGACCGACCCGGTCCGCTTCTTCAGTTCCTCGGCCACCACGCGCACGGCCTCGGGCACGGCAGTGCCCATGGTGGCC
Source organism: Paeniglutamicibacter sp. MACA_103 (assembly GCF_045798555.1). NCBI lineage: Bacteria > Bacillati > Actinomycetota > Actinomycetes > Micrococcales > Micrococcaceae > Paeniglutamicibacter > Paeniglutamicibacter sp. MACA_103. The sequence continues at coordinate 61,308 of NZ_JBIXLN010000012.1, forward strand.
AGGGCCCTGGCGGATTCGGTGCGCAGCGATCCCTCGAATCCGGCCAAGACAGCCGACGCAACCTCGGGGCGCAGGTGAGCCAGGACGAGTGCAATGGTTTGCGGCAATTCTCCGTCAAGCAGCGAGCCGATATGGGCTGGTTCGGTGCCGTCAAGGAATTCAAAGGTCATCCCGGCCATAGTGGACGACAGGCGATTCATGACCGTGCTGGCCTTTTCGCTGCCGAAGGACGCCTCGAGCAGTCCCGCAGCCATGTCCCGCCCGCCACGAGCGCTGGGTTTGCCGGACGTGGCGAGTTCGTGAATTTCACGCACGGTGTCTTCCACCAGCGAAGAGTCCACCCGGCGCAGGCGCACCAGTTCCGCAGCGATTTCGTCTGCCTCGAACTCGGTGAACTGGCGCATGACTTCCGCCGCATGGTCCTGGTCCAGTTGCATAAGCATGATCGCGACCTTCTGGGTGCCCGTCAGCTTCCGGGGTGTGCCGGGTCCTTGTGCCATTAGTCGGTCCCCTTGTCATCCATCACGGCGCGCAGGTAATCGGCCATCTTGGCTGGATCCTTGGCCGCCAGGGCCGAAAGTTCCTCCCGCTTGACGTGGTGCGGGGTGACCAATTCGGCCACAGGTGCTGTGGCAGGAACCTGGCTGATGGCCATGGTGTCCGGGTGCGTGACCTCTGCCGGAGCCGGTGCCGGTGGTAGCGACGTGAATTCGCGGAACTCGCCCAGGTCGACAGGTTCGCGGTTTTGCTTGTTGCGCCGCACATACAGCGCGTAAACGACGGCCAGGATCAGCGCCAAGCCGATGACTCCGGCAATGATCAGGGTGCGCTGAAGTTCCGCGGTGCGGGCTGCCTCCTCGGCGGCGGCGGCAGCCGCGAGCGCGGCCTCGGCGGCAGCGGCGCCGTCGGCATTGAACGGCACTACCGAGACGTTGACGGTGTCGTTGCGCGCCTCGTCGATGCCGGCTGCGGTACTGACCATTTGAGTGATGTCCGGAATGCTCAACCCCTGGGTGGCGGCGGAGTTCAAGGCTACCGACACGCTCTGGCGGTTCAGGTTGCCGGAGGGGATCAAGCGGTTCTCGGTCACCTTGTTCACGGCGTTGGTGCGCTGGTTGTCGGTGGAGGTGAAGGTCCCCTCGCCGCCCGCACCGCCGGGCACCGCGATGTTGTCAGGGCCGAGCACACCTGCGCCGGCCCCTCCGGTACCCTCGTATTCCTCTTCTTTGCTGGATTCGGTCAGCGCGGGTTCGCCTTCGGGGTTGGTGAAGGATTCCTCGGTTCGTTCCGCCGATTCCAGGCTCAGGTCCGCCGCCACCGCGACCGTGGCGTTCCCGGGCCCGACCACGCGGTCAAGCATGGCCTGGATGACGCCGGCGACCCGGGTTTCGTAGTCGGCAGCCTGTTTCTCGGCACCACCGGTCAACCCGACGCCCGCGGCGGAAAGCAATTTTCCCGTCGAGTCAACGACCGAGATGTCCTCGGCCTTGAGCCCGTCGACCGCGGCGGAGGTCAGGTGCACGATGGATTGGACCTGGTCGCTGCCCAATGTCACGTTTGGCTTGGTTTCGACGAATATCGATGCGGTGGGGTCGGTCTTGGAATCCACGAAGACGGTTTGTTCGGGGATGGCTAGCTTGACCGAGGCAAGGTTGATGCCGTCCATGGCCTGGATGGTGGTGGCCAGCTCGCCCTCGAGCGCTCGCTTGTAGGTGACTGACTGCTGGAATTCGCTGGAGGTCACACCCATGTCGTCAAGCAGCGAGTATCCGCTGGTCCCCGCGCTGGGCAGCCCCGCAGCGGCGGCCTTGAGCCGCGAGTCGTACACGTTGGCTTCGGGCACCAGGATGGTGCTTCCTCCTCCGGTGAGCTCATAAGGGACCGAATCGGTCTTCAATTGCTCAACGACCCCTGCTGCGTCTTCCGGGGCCAGCCCCGTGAACAGCGGTGTCATTTTGGGTTGGCCCAAGAAGGCCACAAGCGCAATGGTTCCCAGGACCAGGCCGGCGACGCCGATCAGGGCGATGGTGCGCTGTGCCAGGCTGAAGCCGCGCACGGCATCCATGGCCTTGGTCAACGGTGCTGGAACGTTGGCCACTAGGCTTGCATCCTCATGATTTCATTGAAGGCCTCAACGCCGCGGTTCCGGAAGGTCGAAGCCATTTCCAGCGCGACCGCGGAACGGGTCGAGGCCAATGTTGCGGCGTGGATGTCAGTCAAGTCCCCGGTCACGGCCTTGATTGAAAGATCATTGGACGTGGCTTGCAGTGACTGGACCTGGTCCACGGCGCCGCCCAGGGCGGTGGCAAAGGCTGAGCCGTCGGTGGTTGGTGCGCCGGCCGGCTTCAGGTATCCGGTGGGCAGGGTGGGGCTAACGCCCGCGACGGGGCCGATTTCGAAGGCCATTACTGGTTGCGTCCGATCTGCAGCGCTGCCTGGTAAGTTTCCTTGGCGCGGTCCACGACGGCCGCGTTCACCTGGTAGCCGCGCTGGGCCATGATTAGGCTCCCCATTTGCTCGGACATGTCAATGTCCGGGTAACGGACATAGCCTTCCTCATCCGCCAGCGGATGGTCGGGTTCGTGCACGAGCCGTCCCTCGGCATTGCCGAATTCCGAACCGGCGACATACACGCCGGTGTTTTCGGCGCCAGCCTGTGCCAGGACGTAACGAGCCCGGAACGCCTCGCCGTCGGTGGCCGTGGCGGTGTTCGCGTTCGCAAGGTTGTCCGACACGGCATCAAGCCATTTGCGGTGAACGGTCAGAGCGCTGCCGGCGATTCCGATTGCGTCAAGCATTAGTTGCTCCGAAGGGCGGTGCGAATGGCATTGAACGGCCCCGAAGCCGCCTGCGTGGCGAATTGGTAGCGCAGCACCGTGTCGATGTTGGAGAGCGTCTCGGTGTCCAGATTGACGTTGTTTCCGTCAAGACGTGTGGGTTCCAAGGACGCGGAAGTGCTCGCGGCGGCCCGGCCATTGCCTTCTGCCACGGACCGTGCCAGCGCGGATTCAAACACAACACGACGGGCGTGGTAGCCGGGTGTGTTGACGTTGGCAATGTTGTTTGCGATGGCACGCTGGCGCAGTGCCAAACCGTCCAAGGCGCTTTCGAGCGCAAGGGACGTGACGGAATTGAACACGACGAATCGCTCCAAGGTCGTTGTGTGGCCCATCCGTGGGCGCAAAGGGGAATGAGCAATCCGTGCTCAAACTAGACAATCGGCCACTCGCAGTTGGCCGTTAGCTATTCGGGCTATCCGACCGAATCCAGATAGACGGAGGTCTGGGATACATCGCGTGGGACGGTTCCTACGGCCCGCAGCTGCTTAGCGATGTCTTCGCGTCGCCGACGAAGCACTGCCTGCAGCACTTTCATCTCTTCGACCAGGACCGCCGCACGGACTTCGAACTCCACGGGCAGCGGCCCGCGGGCAACGGGAGCCTGCCACGAAGTTTCCGGCAGTGCCACGAGTCGGGTGTCATCCTGAGCGCAAGTACGCAGCCGGGCAAGATGGTCCGCCATCCCATCTAGGACAAGCATCCAGGCCTTCCGGATTTCGGCAGATTCCGTTTGCTCAGCCAATACGGATGCCGCCGTCTCCTGAAATAGGCGCCACGGGGGCGGTTGCAGCTTCGTGCCAAGTTTGCCGCAGCGGTTCCATCAGCGAGATCGCCTGCCGTGTGAGTCCAGCGTCGCGTTTGATGTTGGCATCGATTAGGAGCTGGGTGGCGAACGCGTAGATGCTGTGCAGACCCTTGGCGCCCGACCATACATCGCTATTCAGGCTTGAGATGAGCTCGGAAATGATTGACTGGGCGTGCACCAGGTTTTCGGAGGCCACCGTCCATTCTGCGGCGAGCTGCGCAGTTTCCGCGCGATTCAAGTCCACCAGGAGCCGGTCGTAGAGCATAGTCAGCAGCCTCGCAGGGCTGGCCGAAAGGATTGCTTCACGGTTCAGTTGCGCACGTTTCAGGGCCGGGTTCATCATCACTTCTTCTGGGTCGTCGGGAGCGAGGCCAATTGCGAGGCCAGGTACGACTGTTGGGAATTGAGGTTGCTCAGTTGCACCTCGAGGGCCGAGTAGATGCGCTTCAGCGTTGCTTCCCTGCCGCTCAGGCGCCGGTCCCAATCCTCGATTTGTGTATCCAAGCGGGACACCATGGACTCCTGGCCCTTGATCCGGGAGGTGATAACGCCGTCGTACTTGTCTGACATGGCCGTCGCCACCGTCGAGACACGCGAGGAAATGGTTTGAAGCACGGTCTCGACCCGTGCTGGATCCTCGGCCAACGCCTTGGCGAACTTTTCGGCGTCAAACTCGAGTTTGCCGTCCTTGGTGATCGAGATGCCGATTTCCGAAGGGGACTTGGAATCGATCGGCATGATTGCCGCATCCATGATGCGTTGTTTCACATCGCGCGCGGTGCTGTCGCCGGTGAAGATCATGCCCTTAGTGGCGCCACCAGTGCCCGAGGTGACCGAGGAATTCGTGGCAATGAAATTGAAGAGTCCGTTGAGGGAATCCACCAGGTCCGAGGCGACCTTTGAAGTGGCGTCGCTGTCTCGCTCGACGGATACGGTGACCGGCTCGGTAGAAACTTTTGAGACGGTGACGTCGACCCCCGGCAGAAGTGCTGCGAAAGTATTGGTCGCAGAGCTGACGGTTTGCTCGGCGGCCGTTCCAGACCACAGCGTAACCTCGGCGTCTTGCGCCAAACGGATTTGTGTCATCGGAACCGCTGTCCCTGAAATCGTGAAGGCGTTCGCGGCGCCGGTCTCGCTGGAGGAAAATTGCACCCGGTATTGGTCGTTTCCGGCGGAAACCTTGACGGCACTGACTCCGGAGTCGGAGGCATTGACTGCCGCAATGATGTCATCCAGCGAATTCGATTGTGCAGAGATGACCGACTCGGTCCCGTCTGCGGCGGTGATGGTGAAGCTGGATTCTGTCCATTCGGTAATCGGGTCCGAGACGTGCAACTGGCTTTGAGCCAGTTTGGTCACCGTAAGGTCCAGCGATCCGGCGCTCGCACCGACCGTCGTAGTTACCTTGAGTCCCTCGGAGCTTCCCGATGTGCTGAAAAGTTGCAGTGTTTCCGGCTTGGAAAGCTTCGTGGTCAGCGCGGCGAGATCTGCAACGCGAGTGTTCAACGCTTGAAGGGCGGCCACCATGGTCTGGGTCGCGCTGACCTTGTTTTTAAGGATGTTCTGAGGGATCGCCTCGACCTGCATGAGGGATCTGATCAGCGACGTGGTGTCCAGCCCGCTGGCGAGTCCGTCGAGTGCCAGGCCCATGTTTACTCCGCTTCTACCTATGGTGTGGATACCGCAAATCTCCCGCGGCAGGCCAGGGACTCGATGAGCCGAAACCTGCCGCGGGAGATCGTTGGATGCTTAGCTGGGGTCCAAACAATTGCATGGCTTGGAACCGCTGTTTGCTAAACGACTGGGGATGCTTAGCCGAGGAGCTGCAGGACACCCTGGTTGGACTGGTTGGCCTGCGCGAGCATGGCGGTACCGGCCTGGGACAGGATGTTCGAGCGGGTGAAGTTGACCATTTCGCCAGCCATGTCGACGTCGCGGATGCGGGATTCTGCGGACTGAAGGTTTTCGCGGGTGACGTTGAGGGTGTTGATGGCGGACTCGAAGCGGTTCTGCTTTGCACCGAGCTCGGCACGCGAAGTGCTGATGGCGGTGACGGCGGCATCGATTGCTTCAATGGCCAGCGCGGAGTTGGCCTGCGAGTCAACCGTGATGTCCGCGGTGAGGTCAGCTCCGGTGGACTCCGTGGTGACAACGCCGGTCAGTGCGGTGGAAAGGTTGGTGAGGTTGACGTCGATCACGTTGGAGACGTTGGTCGCCTCGTTGCCGTTGGCACCGATCTGGAACGACTTGGTGGAGCCGTCCATCAGGTTGATGCCGTTGAACTCGGTGTTGGCGCCGATGCGGTTCAGCTCTGAAGCGAGGCCGTCGATTTCGGTCTGGATCGCGGTGCGCGAGTCGGCGTTGTTCGAGTCGTTACCAGCCTGGACAGCAAGGTCGCGCATGCGCTGCAGGATGGAGTGGACCTCGGTCAGGGCGCCTTCAGCGGTCTGGATGACCGAGATGCCGTCCTGAGCGTTGCGGGCGGCAATGTTGAGGCCGTTGACCTGCGAGCGCAGACCCTCGGAGATGGACAGACCTGCAGCATCGTCGGCTGCTCGGTTGATGCGCAGGCCCGAGGACAGCTTCTCCAGCGACTTGGAGAGGTCGTTCTGCGTGTTGGAAAGGTTGCGGTGAGCGTTCAAAGCCGCGATGTTGGTGTTGATCTGCATACCCATGGTGAATTCCTCCGTGAGACGGGTGTCATTACTGAGGTCCGTCCGTGGACCTCAATCACCGACTATCGGCCACCTTGCAGCGCTAGTTAGCGGTTGCAGGAAAAGAATTCCTCGGGCATGCCGCGTTGCACACTAATATCTTTTGTCGGCAATCCGCACGATTCCACCGGCCACGCGATCCCCAAAGTCCTTGAGGTAAAGTTCCCGCCTATGGGTCGCTGCCCGGGTGAGCGTCGACTCGGGTGCGGGTGGCTGCTCCGGCACGTAGCGTGTTTGCAATCCCTCGTGAAGCAACTTCATGGCGGTGGTGCGGCGCTGGGAGACCGCCGAATGTGTGACGCCCATTTCGGCGGCGAGCTCTTTCACCGTTGAGCCTGCAAAATAAATGCGTTCGATAATGACGCGCAGGTTTTCCGGCAATGCCGCTACGGCGTCCCGGATCACCTTGGTGTGCTCCGCCTCGAGCAAGGCCTCTTCTGGGGTCTCGGTGCCTGAGACCAAATAGTCGTTCATGGTGTCTTCGATGGACACCACCGTGCGTGCCGAATCATTCAAGACCGCCAGCGTGGCCGTCTGGTCCATGCCGAGTGCCTCGGAGAGCTCGGAAATCGTGGGCGTCCGGCCCAGCGCCGCCGTCAGGGATTCCTGGACGGTCCGGGTCTCTGTGATTTTTTTCCGGGCTCCTCGTGTCGCCCAGTCATTGGAGCGCATGTCGTCGGCAAAAGCACCGACGATGCGTCGGCGGGCATAGGCACCGAAGGGAACGCCGAGGGAGTCGTCGAAGGCATCCGCTGCGGTAATGAGTGCGATGGCACCCACCGACGCCAGGTCTTCTCTCGAAAGATGTGTCGCCTTGGCGCACAGCTCTGCCGCGAGATATCCAACCAGGGGAAGGTTCTCTAATACCAACTGGTTGCGTGCCTGTCGCTCCAACCGGATCGTCCTTGTCAATTTGAGTGATGATCAAGCCACGAGCTAATGCCACTGGCCACGTACGTTTTTCCCCAAACGAGTATTTCCCCGAAAATGATGTTAGCCGGAATATCCCCAAAAAGCAGACTTGAAAACATACCAATTCGAAGTTGTACAGCTAACGTTCATTTTGAGTCGGCCGATAGACTCCCATAACTGGGGATTCTTTGGGGGCGCAACAGTCTGAAAGGATGTAAACATGGGAACCAATGAGCTTTCAGCCCTGTTGTGGAAAGAACGGGAACTACTCGAGTTGCTTCACTTCAAATTGGAGGAAGAGCACTTGTTGCTGGTTTCCGGAAAGTCGCAATGGATAGCGCTGGCGACGCGGGAGATCGAGAATATTCTCGAGAAAGTCCACGCCGCCGGCCTGTCGCGCGCATTGGAGGCCTCCCAGTTGGCCTCCAATTGGGGAATCGACGCGGCTTCACCCTTGACCCGGATCATTGAGGCTGCGCCTCCGGGACCGTGGAACGAGATCCTCACAGCCCACTTGACCGCCCTGCGGGACACAACCGCAGAAATCACCCGTCTGCGGGATGCCAATGAACAATATTTACGTGCGGCCTACCGATCCACTCAGGAGACACTGGCGAACTTGGGCGAAGATACCTCGCTATATGGCCCTTCCGGAGGATCTGCGGGGCACAGTGCCGGAGCACACATCATCGACACGAATCTCTAGGAGCTGACATGAGTACATTCAGTGGTCTGAATACGGCCATGTCTGGCCTCAATGCGGCCCGCCTAGCCATGGAAACGGCAGGCAACAACTTGGCCAATGTGGGAACGACCGGTTACACGCGTCAGCGCGCCGACTTTGTCTCGGCTGGATCCGTCGCTTCGACCGGCTTGCTCGCATCCCGCCCCGGCGTTGGCCAGGGAGTGGTGCTGACCGGGATCGCCCGCCTCGCCGATGCCCATCTGGATGCGCGCGTGCGTGGAACCGTGGCTCTGGCAGCACAATCCGACACCCGCGCCGAAGGACTGGCAAACCTCGAAGGGATCCTGCGGGAACCTGGAGAAAACGGCCTCTCAGCATTGTTCAATGACTTCTGGGCCGGTTGGGAAGACGTGGCCAACCAGCCGGGAGAGTCCTCCCCCGCCGCTGTCCTGCTGGAACGGGCCAAAGCCGTGGTCAACCGGATTGGATTGTCCCGCGCCGAGCTCACCGACCAGTGGTCGGCCCAACGCCAATCCCTGGACAGCATGGTCAACGACGTCAATTCCGCGGCTAGCACGGTCGCCGGGCTGAACGCTCAGATCCGTTCCTCCATTGCCTCCGGCGGCGCTCCCAATGCATTGCTGGACCAGCGAAGCGCGCTCACGCAGGTAATCGCCGAGCTCTCCGGGGCAAGCGTCCGCGAATTGCCCGACGGCAGCGTGGATGTCTTGATAGATGGCAACGCCTTGGTCACCGGCTCAACCGTCCGTCCATTGGAAGTCACCGGATCGCCAACGTTCGATGGAGGAGCCGCTCCGGCCCTGCAGTGGGCACACCGCCCCGGACAACCCGTCGCATTGCAGGCGGGCCGCCTCGCCGGGGTGGTTTCCCTCCTTGCGCCGGCCGATACCACCGGCAGCGGTGGTTCGCTCGCGGAAGCCGCGAAGTCGCTGGACGACATTGCCTCGAAGCTGGCGACGACCGTCAATACGGCGCAAGCCAACGGAATGACGGTAGACGGCATTCCCGGCCCTCCGTTCTTTGATTTCGATCCAAATGATCCGGCGCGCTCGCTCAAGGTAGTGGCCACCGGAGCCAAGGACCTTGCAACCGCCGGTGCCGGAGGCGGAAAGCTTGACGGCTCCAATGCCTCCCATATCTCCACGCTGGGGGACTCCGCAGACGGACCGGACGCGCTGTGGTCAAGCATGGTCATTAAGATCGGAACCGCCACCAAGGCGGAAGCCCAGCACGCGGTCTCGGCAGCGGTGGCCGCAGCAGGAGCAGTCAGTGCCCAGCAATCTGTGTCGGCGGTATCCATCGATGAGGAAAACGTTGCCCTCATTGCCAACCAGCATGCCTTCCAGGGGGCCGCACGGGTCATGACGGCAGTCGATGAAATGCTCGACACGCTCATCAACCGCACCGGGCTCGTTGGAAGATAAGGGAGAAGGCCCATGACTCGAATCACCACTGCTTCGCTTACCACCACCACCGAGCGCAACCTGCAGGCCGCCATGACGCGTTTGGCCACGATCCAGAACAAGGCTGGTACCCAGAAGGAAATCGGCAGACCAAGCGACGACCCGGCGGGGACAGCCAACGTCATGGCACTGCGCTCACAGCTGCGCCAGAACGAACAGTTCAGCCGCAATGTCCAGGACGCCAACGGTTGGCTCTCCACCACGGACAAGGCCATGACCACCACTACCGAGCTCCTCCAGCAAGTACGCGACCTCACGGTCAAGGGCGCCAATGACGGCGCACTGTCGCCAGATGCAAAGGAGGCCATTGCACTGGAACTGGATGAACTTCACGATGCGCTGCTCACTGCGGCAAATACCCAATTCATGGGACGCCACGTTTTTGCCGGCACCTCGGATAAATCCAACGCCGTGGAAACGGATTACACATTCAACGGAACCAGCGCGGTGGAGCGTCGCATTGGGGCGAACTCGAGCGTCCGCGTCGATGCCGACGGAGCCCAAGTGTTCGGAGAGGGCAACGCCAGCGTCTTTCAGCTCGTGAAGGAAATCGCAGCGGATCTGCGCGCGGGAACGAATATTTCGTCACGGATCGGGGACGTCGATATGAGTCTCCGAAAGGTCTCGGGTGCCCACGCAACCATCGGTGCCAGCCACGCAGCAGTTTTGGCCGCCGGCGATGCGTTGCTTGCGGATTCCGTTTCCCTGGAGGCTCGACGGAGCGGCATTGAGGACATCGATCTAGGTTCAGTGATCCTGGAACTCAAGACCCAGGAGGTCGCCTACCAGGCTGCCCTGTCCGCGGCCTCGCGCACCCTTCAGCCCTCGCTGATGGATTTCCTGCGGTGAGCCGGGTACTGGTTCCAGCAGCCGCCGTCCCTGGTTTCCCCGAAGCGACCACGTTGTTGTTGGACCCCGTGGAGGGTGCACTGGGCTTGTACGCGCTGGGCTCGCCGCAAGCCGCCGGGCTACGCCTTTTTGTGTTGGACGCCGCCCTGCACCTGGCAGACTACAAGCCGGTCTTCACCAACGAACAAATGGCACTGGTGGGAGATCCGGAGCCGGGTTCCCGAGGCGTCCTGGTCATTGTGAACACCTCCGACCACCACGCAACCGTCAACCTGTTCGCCCCGTTGGTGTTCAATGCCGATACCGGTAGTTGCGCCCAACTAATCCTTGAGGGCCAAGAATGGCCCATCCGCTGGGCGCTGCCGCACTAGGCCGTACTGTTCGTTGCCCCGGCGGTGGCTCGGATTACGTGCAAGTGAGAGGCGACAGCTTCCAAAAATCCTACCTATTGGGCCCCTGCTTCACCTCGCGCAGCTTGGTTCCCGCACTAATCCCTTTTCCCTCAAACCTGTCTTATGGGGAAAGTGCGCCCTAGGATTGGCCGTACGTGCGAGCCTGCTGCTTCGGTCTCGCCGTTTGGAAAACCGGCCATGCAATCCGTGCGGCCGGAACATGGTCCGGGCCTTGGGGTACGGATCACGGGGACCCGCCGAAAACGGCCTGTTGCCCCGCCGATGGCCACCCGACCATTCGGGCAATCGGCGGTATGTCATCGACGTCCCGCCATGTTGAAAGCAGGGGGAACTTTCCCATGGCACGCATCAAAGCACCTCGACTTCTCGCCATTTTTTCCACCGGAATCGCAGCCTTCGCGATGACCCTCACCGGCATGGGGCCGGCCACGGCCCTTGCCACGCCAACCGAAGCCAGCTCTTCCGGGGTGGTCAACTACGTCAACCTCGGAGACTCGTACTCCGCCGGATTCGGCTCCGGATCCCTGGCTGCCGGCCCGTTGCCCGGTTGCCTACAGGGCAGCGGTCCAACGCACGTCAGCAAGATTGCGGCCATGGAGAACGTGGATCTGGCCATCAACGCTGCCTGCGCCGGCCTGACCACCACGGAAATTGCCGGTGTCACCTCCGTTCTCGCACCGCAGCTTGCTGCTGCAGACCTGACCACGCTTACTCTCGGCGCCAATGACTTGGACATCCGGGGACTGGTTCTTGCATGCAGCACCATGGGTTCAGATGCCACCTGCGAGCAGGCCCTGGCCATCGGTGCTTCCCTGATCCCGGCAATCGGCGCCTCGGCCCGCCAAACGCTGCAGTTGCTGGATTCGGCGACGGCCGGGAAGGTCCTGGTGCTTGGCTACCCTCGACTGTTCACCACTTCCAACGGCGACCAACCATTGATCACGGCCGCCCGCGCCAGGGACCTGAACGACCTCGGGGACTTGCTGAACGAGGCCATCCGGACCGCCGCAGAGGAAACGAGCGCCAAGTTCGTTCCCGTGCTAGGACCGTTCAACAACCATGGCCTGGGTGCCGGTGATCCCTGGATCTACTTCAACCTGGCAAACCTCGCCGACCCGTTCAACCTGCACCCGACAACCACCGGATATCTCGAGGGCTATTATCCGGCGGTGCGCAACCACATCCACCTGAACCAGTTGGTGCGCTAGGTTTGGCGCAAGATAGGTAAGCGCTGGACCGTGCAGACACCACGGTGCCGCGCTTACCTACTGCCGAGCCGCGGACCCGACGCCATCCGTACTAGGCTTGAACCCATGGCAAATCAAAGCTCCGAGGCCGCAGCATCCCAGCTGGCAATCCTGTTGACACCCCAGGGGTGGGAACTGCTGAACTCGGTTGACCCGTCCGCCGCCGGAACCAAGGAAGCGGCACTGAACCTCAATCTGTCCTTGCGCAAGGCCGGCCACCCGGTGGAATTGGTGACGGCGGTGGTCCAGCAGGCCCAGCTTCGCTCCAGGGCCCGAACCAAATTCGGCCCCTTTGCCGACCGCATGGTTTTTACCCCGGCCGGCCTGGAACAGGCGACTCGGCTCAAGCTCGCCGGTCTCCACGCCCAGCGCTTCACCCGTGCCGGGATCAAGAGGGTTGCCGACCTCGGATGCGGAATCGGTGCCGATTCACTCGCGTTGGCCAGCGCCGAGCTCGAAGTCACCGCCGTGGAGATGGACGAGACCACCGCGGCAGCCGCCACCCTGAACCTCATGCCGTGGCCCACCGCCACCGTCGTCAATGGGGATGCGACAGAGTTCGACCTGACAGGCTTTGACGGGGTGTGGCTGGATCCTGCCCGTCGCACCACCGACACTTCCGGCACCTCGCGGATCTTCGACCCGGAGGCCTTTAGCCCGCCCCTGTCCTTCGTCGAATCGCTGGCCGACCGAGGCCTTGCGGTGGGGGTGAAGATGGGCCCGGGACTGCCCCATGAAGCGGTTCCGGCTAATTGCGAGGTCCAATGGGTGTCGATCAATGGTGACGTCACGGAGGCCGCGCTCTGGTTCGGCCCGCTCGCCCGCCCCGGGATCCGCCGCGCCGCCTTGGTCATTGCCGCCCACGGCGCCACGGAGCTGACGAGCCCCGTGGACTTCGACCCCGACGCCGCGCTGCGCGGAGACGTGCCGGTGGGCGAAATCGATTCCTACATTTACGAGCCCGACGGCGCAGTGATCCGTGCCGGGCTGATCGACGAATTGCTCAAGACCACCGGCGGGCACCTGATCGACCCGCGCATCGCCTACTTCAGCACCGCGGAGCCGGTTGAAACACCGCTGGCCAAGGCCTACAAGGTCCTGGCCGTCCGGCCCTACCATGTGAAGAACCTTCGTGCCTGGGTCAAGGCAGAGAAGATCGGCGTGCTGGACATCAAGAAGCGCGGCATGGATGTCACCCCGGAGGAACTGCGCAAGATCCTGCTGGCGGGCACCGGGCGCGACGCCAAGAACAAGGCCACCCTGATCCTCACCCGGGTCGGCGAGCAGCGCTACGCCATCGAGGTGGAGCCGGTCTAGCCGGAGTGGGCGCACGAATACCTGGGTGGACCAAATAATGCCGCCGATCCGCCGGCGGTGGCATCAACCGTGCCATTTCGCTCGATAGACTGGCAGCAAGAACATAGTGGCGTGATTCGCCCTTAAGAAATGGAGGGTCGATGCAGATAGATTTCGCATCATCACGCCAGTCCACACTTGGCGTGGAATGGGAAGTTGCCTTGGTGGATCGCCATACTTCCGACCTGCGCTCGGTCGCCGAGGAAGTCCTGGCTGAATTGAACGTTCGCCACGGCTCACTGGCCGTCGACGAGGAACATCCCCACGTGAAGCAGGAACTGCTGCTGAACACCGTGGAGATCGTCACAGGTGTATGCGAAACAGTGGCCCAGGCCAAGGCCCAACTGCATGAGAACCTCGTGGCGGTCCGCGAGGTCACCGACCCCATGGACGTCGATCTCTACTGCGCCGGCTCCCACCCGTTCGCGCCTCCCAAGCTGCAGCCGGTCACCGACAAGGACCGCTATGCGAAGATGATCGACCGCACCCAGTGGTGGGGCCAGCAGATGGTGATCTACGGGGTGCACGTGCACGTGGGCCTGGATTCCCGGGCCAAGGCCCTGCCGGTGGTTGACGGGCTGATCAACTATCAGGCGCACTTCCAGGCGCTCTCGGCCTCCAGCCCCTTCTGGGGCGGGGAGGACACCGGTTATGCCTCGCACCGCGCCTTGATGTTCCAGCAGCTTCCCACCGCCGGGATCCCGTACCACTTCCCGACCTGGGAACAGTACGAGGCCTACGTCGCCGACATGCTGCACACCGGCGTGATTGACGACATCTCCGAGATCCGCTGGGACGTGCGCCCGGTCCCTCGCTTCGGGACCGTTGAAATGCGAATCTCCGACGGGCTCTCCTCCCTGCAGGACATCGGCGCCATCGCCGCCCTCACCCAATGCCTGGTGGATGACATGTCCACCACGCTGGACAACGGCGGATCCATCCCCGTTATGCCGCCGTGGTATCGGGTCGAAAACAAGTGGCGCGCCGCCCGTTACGGCATGGAGGCCATCATCATCCTCAATGCCGCCGGGGATGAAATGCTCGTTACCGAGCACCTGCGCCAGGAGCTCGTTCGGCTTGCTCCCGTTGCCGAAAAGCTGGGCTGCAGTGCCGAGCTCGCCGATGTGGAACGCATCATCAAGGGTGGCGCCGGCTACCAGTGGCAGCACAAGATTGCTTCGGCCAACAACGGCAACCTGCGCGAGGTTGTCAAGGACAACGTCCGCCGGATGCACCTGGCCTAAACAACGCAATCGGGTACCTGCGCGAAAGGGTGGATGGGCATTTTGACCCAACCACCCTTTCGCGTTCCCGGCCGTTTCTAGACGGCCAATGAAATCAGGCTCACCGGCTGTCCGGAATCGGTGGAGAACTTCAGCCCGCTCGGCAGCACGTTATCGGCCACGAGCTGGGCTCCCAGGGCCGCGACCATGGCGCCATTGTCGGTGCACAGGCTGCGCGGCGGCACACGCAGGGTGATCCCTGCCGAGGAGCAGCGTGCCGCCAGCAGCTCGCGCAGGCGCGAATTGGCCGCCACCCCGCCTCCGAGCAAAAGGTTTGTCAGGCCGTGTTCCCGGCAGGCACGCACGGCCTTGGACGTGATCACGTCCACCACGGCTTCCTGGAAGCTGGCCGCGATGTCGGCCACCGGCACCTCCTCGCCGCGTTTTTGGTATTGCTCGACGCAGCGCGCGACGGCGGTCTTGAGACCGGAGAAGGAAAAATCGTGGCGGTGCTTTCCCGGGTCTTCCTCGGTTCCGATGAACTTGGGCAGTGTCAGGCCCCGCGGGAACCTGATGGCCTTCGGATCGCCTTCCTTGGCGATACGGTCGATGACAGGGCCTCCCGGGTAACCCAGGCCCAGCAAGCGGGCGACCTTGTCATATGCTTCGCCCGCCGCGTCATCGATCGTGGCGCCCAGCAAGCGCACATCGGAGGTGAGCGAATTGACCTGCAGGATTTCGGTGTGGCCGCCGGAGACCAGCAGCGCACCGAGGTTCTCGGGCAGCTCTCCCCCGTCCAGGATGCCCACGCCCACATGTGCGACCAGGTGGTTGATCGCGTAGAGGGGCTTGCCCGTGGCCAGGGCCAGGGCCTTGGCCGCCGACACCCCCACCATCAGGGCGCCGGATAGCCCGGGTCCGCTGGTCACCGCAATCGCGTCGATCTCCGCCAGGCTCACCCCCGCGTCCTTGAGCGCCGACTCGAGCGTCGGGACAAAGGCATCCAGATGGGCGCGGGAAGCAATCTCGGGAATGACACCACCGAAACGCACGTGCTCCTCCATCGAGGAGGCCACGGCGTTGACCAAGAGTTCGGTTCCACGCACGATACCCACCCCGGTTTCATCACAGGAGGATTCGATGCCAAGAACAAGCGGTGCAGATGGGGACATGGAACCAATTTTAGGTTGCCCACCCCGGTTTGGGCGAAGCGGGCCCCGGGATGGGCAAAAACCGTCAAGCCGGGGCCCGGGGCCGCTGCCCACGACCGCTCAATCGGTCAGGATGAGCACCTTGCGCATGATGATGGCGTCGACCCCGTCGCGGTAGTACCTGGCCCTGCGGTGGATGGCATCAAAGCCGTGGCGCGAATAGAGCTCCTGGGCGCGGGGGTTGTCCGCGCGGACCTCGAGCAGCAAGTCCGTGGCACTGCGGCCGATCGCAGTGTCGATCATCAGGCGCAACAGGTGCGTCCCGATTCCCCGCCCCTCATACTCCGGTGCCACCGCAATGGTCTGCACGTCGGCCAACGGCAGCACGCACATCAGCCCGCAATAGGCAACGATCTTCCCGCCATCCAGCACCACCCAGTAATTCCGGGTTGCCTTCTGCTCCAGCTCGCCAACAAACATGTCCTGCGGCCAGGCATCGGTGGGGAAGAGCGCCTTTTCCATCTCCCAGACCTCGGCCACGTCGGCGTGAACCATTTCACGGGTCTCCAGACCCGCCACGGCGGGGTTGGCCATGGGTCGGTTCACAGCAGCTTTCCCTTCATGACCGCGGGAACCTTGGCATCGGATTCGCGCAGGTAAAGCGGTTCGGTCCCCAACAGTGCCTCCCCGGCAACCAGGGCGCGCAGCGCACGGGTTCCCAGCGAAACCGCGCCGGGGTGCAGGTGTCCAAAGCCCGGGACCACTTCGGCTCCCGCGGCGGCCAGGCGTTCGGCATACAGTCCGCCACCGGCCCCGTAAACGGGTCCCGCCGGCAGTTCCTCGGCGGTCGTGACGTGCGGGCCATCAAGCAGCTTTCCGGTCTTGTCGTAGCGGGCCCAGTAGAGTTCCTTGCGCCGCGCATCGATCGCAACGGTGAAGTCCCCGGCCGGTTCCTGCACCACGGCGTCAAGGGCAATGGCGTCCAGGCTCATCACCCCATGGACCGGGATGTCCCAGACAAAGCCCAGGGTCCGAGCGGTGGCCAGTCCCGCGCGCAGCCCGGTGAAGGGCCCGGGGCCCACCCCGACCGCGATGGCGTCCGGGATCCGGCGGCCGGCCTGTGCGAGCAGCGACTCGATGGCCGGGGCCAGGACCTCGGCGTGGTCGTTGCCGACGCTCGAGGTGAAGGTGCCCACCACGTTGACGGTGGTGCCGTCCGATTCCAGCAGGGCCGCCGAGGCGTTGGCGGAGGTGTCAATGGCCAGTACAAGCATGTATGCGGTTCCCTCGTTGTTCTAGCGTTCGAAGTCGGTCAACAGCGCGGCAAGCCCGGGATCGTTCTCCCAGCGCGGGCCAAAGGCCGCGACCCTGATGGTGCGTGGCTCGTCGTCCTCGCCCTCATTGAAGTCGAAGACCAGGTCCTCGTGGATTTCGGCCGAGCCGGGGCGTAGCAGCACGATTTCAAGCCTGGAATCGCTGAGCTGTTCGACCTTCCCCGCGCCCCACTCCACCACCGTGACGGATTGGCCCATGCTCGCTTCAAGGTCAAGGTCGTCGAGTTCCGCGGCGCTGGCCAGCCGGTAGGCATCGACGTGCACCAGGTCCGGGCCGTGGCCCAGAGCGGGGTGGATGCGGGAAATCACGAACGTCGGCGAGATGATGCCTTCGCGCACGCCCATCCCCAGTCCGAGTCCCTGGGTGAAGGTGGTTTTTCCCGCACCGAGCTCCCCCGTCAGGATGACCAGGTCACCGGCACGCATGATCTCTCCGAGCCGGTGTGCGAAGTCGCGGGTTTCGGCGATGTCTCCCACCGCAAGCTCGGCGGCAATCGAGGCCTCACTCACCGGATTCTCCCCAAGTTCCCTCCACCAGCCGGCGCGGAACGCGTGGCGAGATGCGGGTGACGATTTCGTAGTTGATGGTTCCCGCGGCGTCTGCCCATTCGGTCACGCTCGGGCCGCCCTCGCCAAAGAGGATGACCTCGGAACCAAGGATTTCCGCCACGTCGACATCGGGGCCCAGGTCCACCACGAACTGGTCCATTGCAATGGTGCCGCGAACCAGGTAGGTCTTGCCGTTGATGCTCACCGGGGCGTTCAAGGCAGCACGCGGCACACCGTCGGCGTAGCCCATGGGGACCAGGCCCAGGTAGGTTTCCTTCTCGGTGTGGTAGCGCAAGCCGTAGCCCACGCCCTGCCCCGCAGGGACCTTCTTCACGTTGGCGATCCGGCTCATCAATGTCATCGCGGGGCGCAATCCGTAGCGCGAGGGGTCTTCCCCGGCAAAGGGGCTCAGCCCGTACAAGCCAAGTCCGAGCCGCACCATGTCGTAGTGGGCATCGGGACGGGTGAGGATCGCGGGGGTGTTGGCAATATGCCGCACCTCGAGGTCGAATCCCGCATCCTCGGCCAGGGCGACGGCTTGGTTGAAGGCTGCCAGCTGGTCGTCGGTTTCCGGGCGTTCGGGCTCGTCGGCCACGGCCAGGTGGGAGAAGACACCGACCACGCGCATCAGGCCCTCCTCCTGGTAGCTGGCCGCCTGTCCCAAAAGCAGCTCCCATTGGTCGGCCGTGCAGCCGTTGCGCCCCAGGCCGGTGTCGATCTTCAGGTGGACACGTGCGGGCTGGGCGGCTGCCTGCGCTGCCCGGGCCACATGCTCGAGTTCCCAGCCCGAGACCGCCAAATCGATGTTCGCGGCAATCGCTGCCTCGAAGGGTGTCCCCTCGGTGTGCAGCCATGCCAGCAGTGGAGTCTCCAGCCCCGCTTCGCGCAGTTTCAGGGCCTCGGAGACGTGGGCGCAGCCCAACCAGGTGGCTCCGGCCTGCACCGCCGCACGTCCAACGGCCACCGCCCCGTGTCCGTAGCCGTCCGCCTTGACCACTGCCATGACCGCGGCCGGGGCCACGAGCTCGGCCACGCGCTTGACGTTTTCGCGGACATTGGCCAGATCGATGACGGCGCGCCGTTCCCAGGAAGACGTCGTTGTCTCATCTTGGGCGTGGGTTGGTTTGTCGGTCTGTTGGGTTGATTGTGCACTCACCAATCCATCATCCCACTATCGCCGTGGTGCTTGCTTCAAGGCCACGCCACCCGCTCCAGGTCCATGGCCGGGGCTGCGCCGGGTACGACGAAGCCCCGGTGGCCTGATCATGGGATCTGGCCGCCGGGGCAACGTGTCGGGCGGACCGGAAGGGCCCGCAGTGAATTAGACGGTTCGGTTGGTGCGAAGTTCGTCGCGGATTTCGGCCAGCAGTGCAAGCTGCGGGTCGATCTCTTCTCCCGGCTCTTCAACGCCAAGGCGGGCCTGGCGCTTTTCCTCGAGATGCTTCATCGGCACGACGACGAGGAAGTAGATGGCAGCAGCAATGAGGATGAAGTTCACCAGAACGGTGAGGAAGACACCGAACTTGATGTCAACTCCGTTGATCCCGACAATGAGGAAACTGTCGAAGTTCGGCGAACCTACCACTGCCGCGATCAGCGGCATGATGATGTTCTCCACCAATGAATTGATCACGGCGCCAAAAGCAGCACCAATGACAACGGCAACGGCAAGGTCAACGACATTGCCCTTCATAATAAATTCTTTGAATCCCTTGAGCATGTGCCCAGCTTTACACACAATCACGGTGGTCAACAGGCACGACGCGGAAACTTTTTGGGAAATTCTCGATACGTTCACCCAAAAATTCGAGTCTCAGATCTTGCGAAGCAGCATCCTGCGGATCGAATGGTCCGCCGATTTGCTGAGCACCAGCTGCGCGCGGCCACGCGTGGGAATGACATTTTCCCGCAGGTTCGGCTCATTGATCCGCTTCCAGATCCCGTGCGCGGTTTCCCTGGCTTCTTCGTCGCTCAGCGATGCATAGCGATGGAAATATGACGCGGGATCCGAGAACGCGCCGGAACGCAGCTTCATGAACCGGCGGATGTACCACTCCTCGATGTCCGCCGTTCGGGCGTCGACATAGACGGAGAAGTCAAAGAAATCACTCAGGGCAAGGCCCGCCGTGCCGTCGAGGCGGGCCCGGGCCGGCTGCAGCACGTTCAGACCCTCCACGATCAACACCTGCGGGGAACGCACGACGACTTCCTTGTCCGGGACGATGTCGTAGGTGAGGTGCGAATACCAGGGGGCGCGCACCTCCGGTGCACCGGACTTCACCTCGGAGACAAAACGCAACAAGCGACGACGGTCATAGGATTCCGGGAATCCCTTGCGGTGCATGATGCCGCGTTTTTCCAGATCCGCGTTCGGATACAGGAAGCCGTCCGTGGTGATCAGCTGCACGTCGGGGGTGTCGGGCCAGCGCCTCAACAGTTCCTGGAGCACGCGGGCCGTCGTTGACTTGCCCACTGCCACCGAACCCGCCACGCCAATGACAAACGGCGTGCGCCTGGTGCTCTCCCCCAGGAAGGTGTTGGTGGCCTGGTGCAGCGACGCCGATCCCTGGACATAGAGGTTGAGCAGGCGCGATAGCGGAAGATAGACCTCACGTACCTCGGCGAGGTTGAGTTGTTCGCCCAGGCCGCTGAGGCGGCGCAGGTCCGCTTCATCCAGCGGCTGCTTGAGTTCGTTGGACAGTCTTGCCCAGGTTTGGCGGTCCAATTCGACGAAGGGTGTAGCACTGTAGTCGACCGCACGCTGTCCATTCACGCCTTGAATTGTGCCAACAATCCGCCCGTATTCCCAAACTTCACCTTTTGGCCATAGTTTGGACGCGTGGGCATGCACACATAACTTTTACGCCGTCCGGCGGGGCAAATGAACGCACGGACTTGCGTGGCACGGTAATCTTTTTGGCATGTGTGGAATCGTTGGATACGTAGGTAATGCTGGACGCGCAGCCGATCACGGGGCGCTCGATGTGATTCTTGAGGGCCTTCGACGCCTGGAGTATCGCGGCTATGACTCGGCCGGACTGGCCGTGGTCACCGAGGCGGGCATTGACTCGCGAAAGAAGTCGGGCAAGCTCGTCAACCTCGTCGAGGCCCTGGAAGCCGATCCGTTGCCTGCTTCGCTGACCGGTATCGGCCACACCCGTTGGGCGACCCATGGCGGACCCACCGACGGCAATGCACACCCGCACCTGGCCGACGAAGGCAACCTCGCGTTGATCCACAACGGCATCATCGAGAACTTTGCCGAGCTGAAGGCCAAGTTGCGCGCCGAGGGCGTCGAGTTCCTTTCCGAAACCGACACCGAAGTTGCCGCAGCGCTGCTGGGCTCGGTCTACCGCGGCGCCGGCGAAGGCAACCTCACCCGTTCGATGGAGCTCACCGCCCGCCAGCTCGAGGGTGCCTTCACCCTGCTGGCAGTTCACGCAGAGCACCCGGGCGTTGTCGTGGCTGCCCGCCGCAATTCCCCCCTGGTCTTGGGACTGGGCGACGGGGAAAACTTCCTGGGCTCGGATGTTTCGGGCTTCATCGACTTCACCCGCCGTGCGGTCGAGCTGGGCCAGGACCAGATCGTCACCATCACCCCCGATTCCCACACCATCACCGATTTTTCGGGCAACCCGGCCGAGGGCAAGGAATTCCACGTCGACTGGGACGCCGCCAGCGCCGAAAAGGGCGGTTTCGGCTCCTTCATGGAGAAGGAAATCTTCGACCAGCCCGCTGCCGTGGCCGACACCCTGCTGGGCCGCTCGGACGCCTTCGGACGCCTGACCCTCGATGAACTGCGCATCTCCCCCGAGGAACTGGCCGCCGTCTCCAAGATCATCGTGCTCGCCTGCGGAACCTCCGCCTACGCGGGTTCGGTTGCCAAGTACGCCATCGAGAACTGGTGCCGGATCCCGGTCGAGGTGGAGCTGAGCCATGAGTTCCGCTACCGCGACCCGATCGTGAACGCCAACACCCTGGTCGTCTCCATCTCCCAGTCCGGCGAGACCATGGATACGCTCATGGCAGTGCGGTACGCCAAGGAACAGGGCGCGAAGACCCTGGCCATCTGCAACACCAACGGCTCCACCATCCCGCGTGAATCCGATGCAGTGCTCTACACGCACGCCGGACCCGAAATCGCCGTGGCCTCCACCAAGGCGTTCCTCGCGCAGATCACCGCCACCTACCTGCTCGGCCTGTACCTGGCCCAGCTGCGCGGCAACCTGTTCAGCGGCCAGATCAAGGACATCCTGGCCGACCTGGGCAAGATCCCGGCAAAGATCCAGGACATCCTGGACCGCAGCGAGGAAATCAAGTCGCTGGCCCGTTCCATGCAGGAGACCGAATCGGTGCTCTTCCTGGGCCGCCACGTGGGCTACCCGGTCGCGATGGAAGGCGCCTTGAAGCTCAAGGAAATCGCCTACATCCACGCCGAGGGCTTCGCCGCCGGCGAGCTCAAGCACGGCCCGATCGCGTTGATCGAGCAGGACAAGCCAGTCTTCGTGGTTGTCCCCTCCCCGCGCGGCCGCGATTCGCTTCACTCCAAGGTTGTTTCCAACATCCAGGAAGTCCGCGCCCGCGGCGCCAAGACCTTGGTCATCGCCGAGGAAGGCGACGAGGCGGTCCGCGACTTCGCCGAGTTCATCTTCTACGTCCCGGAAACCCCGGTGCTGTTGATGCCGCTGCTCTCCACCGTCCCGCTGCAACTCTTCGCCTGCGAATTGGCCTCGGCCAAGGGCCTGGATGTCGACCAGCCGCGCAACCTGGCGAAGTCGGTCACGGTCGAGTAGTTCCTGGACCCAGATACGTTCCATCGCCGGCGGTGCCGGTGCTTCCCCTGTTTCGGGGAAGCACCGGCACCGCCGTTTTAATGGCTAGGCCTTCCCTCCGCCCGATTGGTCGGCATATATGCCGCAAAGGAACTCGGCCTGGCCCAGGTGTGAAGCGGTCTCGTTAAGCACGCTAATGAGCCGGACGCCGGCAGTGACGGGCGGATTCCACCGCCGGTCAATAACGGTTGAAAGGTCCGCCTCGTGCAAGGCCGACAGGATGCCCATGGCTTGTTCGTGCACATCCCGGTGGTAGCCGAGCAGGTATTCGCCGTCATACATCCCGAAGTCCGCGACCTGGTCGCTGCTGTGCCCGAAGCCGGTATCCAGCTGCCTGTAGGACAGATTGAAACGGGTCACCCAGTGCTTGGCGATCCAACACTGTTCGAGCGTTGAATCCCCATCCAGTGCCCTGGCCAGATGCGTGAAGTGGTCATCCTGGATGCGGGTCAGGTGCCAGGCAAGCCATGCCATCGAGTTCGAATGGCTGCTCGCCCTAAAGCGCAGCATCCGCGGTTCGGCCTCTGACAGGAGCCGCTCGAGGCCATCCTGAACGCGGCCAAAGCCGTCCCGCAACAGCGCAATCGCGACGGATTCCGTTTCGTTCTCATGCAGACTCATCGCCTGTCCTTTCCCCTCGGATCGCAGGACGCGCTGCCTCGTAGCCTACGACTCCGGCAGTGCGCATGCCATAGCCGGAATCCTTCGCCGACGTGGAGTGCTTCCCAAAGCCGATAAACTCGGAGGCATGATCGTGGGAATTGGTGTTGATGTTGTGGAGGTCTCGCGCTTCAAGGCGCAGCTGGAGCGGACTCCGGCCTTGCGCGAGCGCCTCTTTGTTCCCGCGGAACGCGAGCTCCACGTGAGGTCCCTGGCCGCACGTTTCGCGGCCAAGGAAGCCATTGCGAAGGCATTGGGTGCTCCGGCAGGCATGAACTGGCAGCATTGCTGGATCGAGAAGGACGGCGCCGGCGATCCCTTTGTGGTGCTTGACGGCTCGGTTGCCGAGGCGGCCGCAAGAAAGGGTGTGGTGCATTGGCACCTCTCCATGAGCCATGACGGCGATCTGGCCACCGCCATGGTCGTCGCCGAACGGTAGACAGGTACCTCCCGACTGGCCATGGCTGCGGCAATTCGCCTCCGGAGTTGGGTATTCTGAACTAATGATCCCCGTCTATGCAGGTACCCACGTTCGAGATGCCGAAGCCCAGCTGCTGCGCGATGCCAACGACCTGACATTGATGCACCGGGCCGCCGACGCGTTGGCACACCAGGCGGTGCTATTGCTCAAGGAAAATACGGGGCGCCTTTACGGTTCCCGTGCCGTGGCCCTGATCGGACCGGGCAACAACGGCGGGGACGGGCTCTTTGCGCTTGCCACCTTGGCCAAGCGCGGGGTTCGCACCACGGCGGTGCTATTGGGCTCCCACGCACATCAGCAGGGCCTGGCGGCACTGTCGCGTGCCGGCGGACGCACGGCAACCTTGGCGGACCTCGACGACCTCCTGGTTAACTGCGATCTGCTCATCGATGCCGGCTATGGCACAGGGGTCCGTCCCGGGACGAAACTTCCCGACGTGCCCCGCGAAATCCCGGTGCTGGCGTGCGACCTTCCCAGCGGAGTGAACCCCGACACCGGAGCCGCGGCGGACAACGTCATCCCGGCCGACCGCACCGTCAGCTTCGGTGCACTGAAAACGGGACTCGTGGTGGGATCAGGCCACCTGGTGTCCGGGAACATTCTCGTCACCGACCTGGGACTCTCCGCAACCTTGCCCGAACCCGAGGCCTGGCTGGTACAGGGAGACGACCTCGAACTGCTGCTAGACCGCAAGACCGACTGGAGCAACGCGGGCAGGCACAAATACCAGCGCGGGGTACTGGGGCTGATGGCGGGCTCCGCCAAGTACCCCGGCGCCGCGGTGCTCACGGCCCGGGCGGCGGTGGCCAGCGGGCTGGGGCTGCTGAGAACTCTGGTCCCGGAGGCCGTTGCAACGGCCTTGACCACCCAGGTGCCGGAATCCGTCCCGCTGGCACCGCCCGAGCTCACAGCCCTCTTGGCGCGCAACCGCCGCAATGAGCGCGAGGGTGCCACCCGCATCGGAGCCTGGGCCATCGGCCCGGGGCTTGAGGACACCGAGGACACCCGCCGAAACTTGTCGGTGATCCTGGCCGCGAGCAATCCCTGTGTCATCGATGCCGGCGCGTTGGCCATGTTGGAACCGGGCGGACACCACCAATTGCGCATTCTCACCCCGCATGCCGGGGAACTGCACGCGCTGCTGGCCAAGGCCGGCGTACGCGTCAGCTCCCGCGACATCTCCAACGACCCGATCCGCTGGGCCCGCTGGGCGGCCGTTGCCTACGACTCCGTGGTCCTTCTCAAGGGACCCTCGACCATTTGCACCGCCCCCGACGGCTACACCCTGATCGTCCACGCCTCCACCCCGGATCTGGCCACCGCCGGCAGCGGCGACGTGCTCACGGGCATCCTGGGCACGCTGCTGGCAGCAGCGAATTTCCCGGCCACACGCACCGCGAGTGACGTCGTCGCGCAAAGCCATCGCCTGGCGGACCTGGCCGCGGCCGGCGCGCTGATCCATGCCCATGCGGGTTCCTTGGCAGCACACGAAGGCATGGTCAGCGCCGTCGACCTCCTGCAGGAGCTGCCCCGCGCCGGCCGCGACCTGGGACTTTAGGGGCTACGCCGCCGTTCGGCGGGCCGGACACGCTGCCTCGAGCCGGAACCGGGACCGGATTAACGAAAGGGACCCACCAACATTGCGAGTGCTTGGTGGGTCCCTCGCATTTGCGGATACTTGGGGGTACACGCAAACACCGCGTGGACAATTGGGGTAACCCACGCTCAAGTCATGCTACCCAATTTTCGGATAGTCGCATGCCTAATTGACCGTCAAATTTGAATACTTGGTGATTGCCGAAGCGGCGCCACAGTCAGCCAGTGCGCCCGGACGATAGCCAACCGGGGACCGGCGCGGCACGTGCCCGCCGGCGCACTCCCGGTCTTCTCCAGGACCTAGAGCTCTCCGTCAAGCGGAGCATGGTGCTGGCCCATGCCCACGATCTCCCAGCCCGACGCTTCCCATTGCTTCCGGTTCAGGACGTTTCGTCCGTCGATGAGGCGCCGGACGGCCACCAAGTGCTCGAGGTCCGTCGGGACCAGGGCCTTGAATTCCGCCCATTCGGTCAGCAGCAGCACCAGATCGGCATCCTGCACGGCCTCGGGCAGGTCGCTTGCGTACTGCAGGCGCGGAAAGCGCTCGGCCGCATTCTTGTTGCCCTTGGGGTCGTAGACGAGAACGTCGGCGCCGGCGTTGTACAGCCGCACCGCGATGTCCAGCGCCGGGGAATCGCGCACGTCGTCGGAGTCGGGCTTGAAGGTGACGCCGAGGACCGCGATGCGTGCCCCGACCAGCTGGTCCTTGAGCATCACGTTCGCCAGGCGGACCACGCGTTCGCGCCGGCGCAGGTTGATCTCGTCGACCTCGGCCAGGAAGCCCATGGTGTGGGTCAGACCCAGTTCACTGGTCCGCGCCTGCAGCGCCCGGATGTCCTTGGGCAGGCAGCCTCCGCCGAAGCCCACGCCGGCATTGAGGAACTTGCGTCCGATGCGCGCATCGTGGCCCAGCGCGTCGGCCAGCACCGTGATGTCCCCGCCGATGGTCTCGGTGACCTCGGCAAAGGAGTTGATGAAGGAGATCTTGGTGGCCAGGAAGGCGTTGGCGGCGACCTTGACGAGTTCCGCGGTCTCAAAGTCGGTCACGATCAGCGGGGTGTCCGCCTCCAGGGCAGTGGCGTAGACCTCGCGCAGGATCGCCTCGGAGGTCTCGTCCTCGACCCCCAGCACCAGGCGGTCCGGGGACATGGTGTCTGCCACCGCGAAGCCCTCGCGCAGGAACTCGGGGTTCCAGGCAAGGGTGATCCGTGCGTCGGGGTGGGCGTTGGCCGCAATCAGCCCGCGCAGCCGGCGTGCGGTGCCCACCGGGACCGTGGACTTGCCCACGATCAGTGCCGTGCCGCGGATGCGGGTGGCAAGCTCGGCCACCGCCGCGTCGACATAGCGCATGTCGGCCCCGTGCCCGTCGGCGCGCTGCGGGGTGCCGACGCCCACGAAGTGGATATCGGCCCAGGTGGCCACCTGCTCGTAGTCGGTGGTGAAGCGCAGCCGGCCGGAGGCAACGTGCTTGCGCAGGAGCTCGCCCAGGCCCGGTTCGTGGAAGGGCAGCTTGCCCTCGGACAGTGCCTGGATCTTTGCCGGGTCGACGTCAACGCCGATGACTTCGAAGCCGAGTTCAGCCATGCAGGCAGCGTGCGTCGCGCCCAGGTATCCGGTGCCTATCACCGATATCTTCATGCTCATGCCCGTGGAACACCCTTTCGAAAATCACTGGTGCAGCCGGGGGGCTGCACATTTCAAATGCGTGTGGCCGAGCGCCTGACACCGTAGGTGCCGGATCGCTCGGCCACGGTCTCAATGTTGCAAAGAGTATTTATAGGGCCAGTTCGCGGGAAACGACTTCGGCCAGCGAAGTCGCCAGTGAATGGGCCACGTCGTGCGAGGTGGCTTCCACCATCACGCGCACCACCGGCTCGGTTCCCGAGGGACGCAACAGCACGCGGCCGTTTTGCCCGAGTTCCGCCTCGGCGGCGACGATCGCGGCAATCAGCATCTGGTTGCCCGGGGCGGCTTCCTTGTCAACGCCCTTGACGTTGATCAGCACCTGCGGCAGCACCGTCATCGCGGCGGCAAGGTCCTTCAGGGACTTGCCGGTGGCCTTGACGCGGGCCGCAATGTGCAGGCCGGTCAGCACCCCGTCGCCGGTGGTGGCGTGGTCGGCGAAGATCACGTGGCCGGACTGTTCCCCGCCCAGGTTGTAGCCGCCCTCGCGCATGCCCTCAAGCACGTAGCGGTCGCCCACGCCGGTTTCCTTGATGGCGATGCCCGCCTCGCGCATCGCGATCTTCAGGCCGAGGTTGCTCATCACGGTGGCGACCAGGGTGTTGTCCTTCAGGACGCCACGTTCCTTCATGTCCATGGCCATGATGGCCATGATCTGGTCCCCGTCCACGACGGTACCCTCGTGGTCCACCGCCAGGCAGCGGTCGGCGTCGCCGTCGTGGGCGATCCCGAGGTCCGCCCCGTTGTCCAGCACCGAGGCCTGCAGGCGTTCGAGGTGCGTCGAGCCGTAGCCGTCGTTGATGTTGATGCCGTCGGGTTCCGCCCCAATGACCACGACCTGGGCGCCGGCGGCGTTGAAGACCTCCGGCGAGCAGCCGCTTGCGGCGCCGTGGGCGCAGTCAAGGACGATCTTGAGCCCTTCCAGGCGGTTGGGCAGCGTCTGCAACAGGTGCATGATGTAGCGGTCCTCGGCGTCCGCGAAGCGGTTGATGCGTCCGACGTCCGGCCCGACCGGGCGGTGCTTGGGCTTCTCCATGGCCGCCTCGATGGCGTCCTCGAGCGCGTCGTCGAGTTTCTTGCCGCCGCGGGCCAGGAACTTGATCCCGTTGTCGGGGGCCGCGTTGTGCGAGGCGGAGATCATGACGCCGAAGTCGGCGCCCAGGTCGGCGACCAGGTATGCCGCCGCCGGCGTGGGCAGGGTCCCCGCATCGTGCACGTCGACGCCTGAGGCCGCCAGGCCCGCCTCGATCGCAGCCGAGAGGAAGTCGCCGCTGATCCGGGGATCCTTGGCCACCACCGCCACGGGACGTCGCCCGTCATGTATTTGTTCATGACCCAGAACCATCGCGGCAGCCTGTGAAAGCGCCATCGCCAGCTCGGGGGTCAGAAGTTCGTTTGCTTTTCCGCGGACACCGTCGGTCCCAAATAACCTTGCCATCGCGACTCATCATAACCCGCACCCGGAGCATTCCCCGGCATTTCTCCAAACGGCATTCCACCGGCCGACCGCCCCGGGGAAAAGCAGCTTCCGGGCCCGGCGGCTGCCGGAGACGGACCCTAGTCCGTGCGCCCGGAATCCACCGTGACCCGCAGCGGAAGGGATGCGGAGGTACCCGCTGCGTTCTGGAGTTCGGCGGTGTAGCGGTGGTTGCCGTCCGCCCGTCCGCTGAACCGGACCACGGCGCGTTGCACCTGCGGGCTGTCGGCCTTCAGCGCCTGGCCGTGGATGAGCCGGCCGTCCTCGAAGAGACGGAAGACACTTGCGTTACTCCCGCGCGGCAACTCCATGACCACGGAGTAGTCCCCGTCCCAGCGGGCTGCGCCGGCCTCGGGCGCCAGGGACAAACGACTGCTTGCCGGCACTTGGGTTTCCACGTCGGTCGGCTCCCATGAGGCGGGGTTCAGGGGCAACTGCACCGGTTCCAGCGTGAGCTCGGCCGAGGCCTGCTTGCTGCCGTTTACTGCGGCAAGTTGCACCGTGCGTGCGGCCAGTTCCCCGCCGAGGGCCTCCTGCTCGGTCAATACGTGGACCAGCTCGGTGCCATCGGTGGCACCGGGGGCCAGTTCCCCGGCGAGCGCCTGGTCCCCGGAACGGATTCCGGTCAATCGCACGTTGCCGGTGTTGTGCAGCACGGCAGGGTGGCTGACGATGTCCCCGGCGGAGGCGTAGCCGTCGCCGTCGCGGTCGGTGAAGGTGCCGGCGGTTGCATTGGCCGCGAGGCCCGGGGCGCGCACCAGCAGGTCCACTTCTCCCCCGTCAACCACGTACTTCTTGATGACCGTGGCGTAGTCGGGTGCCTTCCCGGCGGTCCAGGTGCTGGCGGGGACGAAGTAGCCGTCGGCCACCTCGGCCTCGGTCACGGTGTGGCTCGGCGTGGCGCAGTCATAGGCGGCTCCGGCCGCCAAGGCGGAGTACCGGCAGTTGCCCGCCGGGCTGCTTTGGCCCACCGGGGCGGCAACCAGCGGTTCGAAGTTGCCGGCCGTCGGGACCACCCAGGCGATGGTGTTCCCGGTGTTGGCGACGTGGAAGGTGTACGGCAGCTTCTCCCCCGCCGCGTAGGGGGTGGCGGCAAGGTCGCGGGCCCCATCGGAGCGCTTGCCCGAAACATCGAGCGAGACGATTTCCTGGCCCTTGACCTGGGCGGTCAGGGTGGCGTGCGAGGTGCGGCCGTCCGCGGCGGTGAACCGGGCCTGCAGTTTCACTGCCCCGTTCGCGGTGGCCGGGGCGGTGACCGGGAGGCTGAGGGTGGTTTCGGCGCCCGCGGCCAGCGGGGCAAGGTCGGCGGTGCCCAGGTCCCACCCGTCCGGGCCGGTGAGCGTCAGCGTGCCCGAGAGCGCGGTGGATTCCTGGTTGGCGATCTTCACGGATGCCTCGGCACTGGACCCGGCGTCCAGTGCCAGCGGCGCGGCCGACAGCGGGGCGCAGGCGACATTGAGCCAGTCTTGGTCGAACGTGGCAAAGGGGAGGTCGTTGGTGTAGCCGGCCTCGTAGAAGACCCCGTACAGCCCGTCGTCCAGCGCGGTGGCGACCGAGTAGGCGGAGAAGCCCGAGCGGATGGTGCGCAGCCCGGGCCAGGTCTCCCCGTCGTCGCAGGAGACCCGGGCCGAGACGTTGCGGCGCTCGGTGGGGTGGTTGGCCCCCGTGTACAGCAGCATCTTCGCCTCCGCGCTGCCCTCGGCCGCTTCGGGGAACATCCGGGTCACGTGGGCGTTGTTGGTCGGGTCCACGAGCTCGGTGTCGGTTTGAACCGGCGAGTAGCTGTGACCGCCGTCGGTGGAGATCGCCACCTTGCGGAAGCCGCCGTTGTTCGAGTCGCGGGAGTTGAGCATCACCCGGCCGTCGGAGAGCTCGACGACCTTGTTCTCGTCCATCCCGGTGCCGATGAATTCCCCGCGCTCCCAGGTCTGACCGTGGTCATCCGAATATACGGAGTAGGCCTGGATCGGCGTGCTGCCATCGGCCTGCATGACCCGGCCGGCGTATTGCTGCACCAGCCGCCCGGCGTGGGCCCCGTAGCGCAGCTGGATGCCGGCCCCGGAGGTGGCGAAGGTGGACTTCACGTCGCCCGGTTCGGGGGTGGCATCGGCGCCGGGCTTGGCCACGTCGGTGATCAGCCGCGGTTCGCTCCAGCTCACCCCGCCGTCCCTCGAGGAGACCACCGCGGCGCTGATGACATTGCGGTCGGCATCGTCGTTCCCGAAGGTGCTGCCGTGGAATCCCTGGTCCTTGGAATAGACAAAGAAGGCGAAGACGGTGTTGGTTTGTGCATCGACAACGAAGCTGGGGTCGCTGTAGCCATACTTCAGGGTCTCGGCGTCGCCCAGGTGGCCGGCGGCGATGGTGGTCATCTGTCCGAAGGTCTTGCCGTTGTCGGTGCTGCGGCGCATCACGATGCTGTTGGCATTGGGCGCGTCGGCGGCGGAATTCGGGCGGGCGTCCCAGGCCGTGAGCACCACGCCGTTGCCCAGGTGGGCCAGGGCGGGGATGCGGTAGAAGTAGTTCTCGCTGGTCCTGTCGGCTGCGAGGTTCGCCTCGCTGTAGGTGCCCGGGGCGGCGAACGGATCGCTGCCGGGCACCGGAAGTGCTGCACCTGCGGATCCCGCCAGGGCAACCGGGGCCAACAGCGCGATCAGGGCGGCGGCCGCCAGGGGGCGGGCGGCGCGGGAGGGTCGGGGTTTCGGGTGTGCGGTCATCTCTTGGGTAGTGCCTTTCCGGCTGGGGAGGGTCGGGGCGGTCGAGCTAAGAGGTAGGACATCCGATCTATGAATACGTGAGTTATGCCACACGTGTCAAGCAGCGGGCGGCGAATCAGTCGAAGTCGAGCGCACCGCCGGGCGCGTTGTCGCGGGCGAAATCGTAGTATTCCCGGTCCCCGAGCAACGAGGCAGCCGCCTCGTCCACGACCACCGTCGCCCGCTCATGCAATTGCAGCGCGCTCGCAGGGCAGAAGGCGCCCAGCGGGCCTTCGGCCATGGCCGCCACGGCGGCCGCCTTGGATTCCCCGGTGGCGACCAGCAGCACCGAGCGGGCACGCAAGATGGTGCCAATGCCCTGGGTCAGGCAGTGAACCGGCACCGCTCCGGCGTCGCCCCCGAAGAACCGCGCATTGTCGCGCCGGGTCCGCGGGGCAAGGGTCTTGACGCGGGTGCGGCTGCCCAGCGAGGAGCCGGGTTCGTTGAAGCCAATGTGACCGTTGGCCCCGATACCCAACAGCTGCACGTCGATGCCGCCCGCGGCCTCGATGGCTTCCTCGTACTGCATGCAGGCCGCCCGCAGGTCGACCGCGGCGCCGTCGGGGACGTGCACTCGGGCCGGATCCATCCGAAGCGGCACGGTGACGTCCCGGTGGATGACCGAACGGTAGGCCTCGGGATGCGCGGGATCAAGTCCCACGTATTCATCCAGCGCGAACGCCGTTGCGCGGGAGAGGTCCAGCCCCTCCCGCACCAGGGCGGCCAGCTCCGAGTACGTTGCCTGCGGGCTGGAGCCGGTGGCCACGCCGAGCACGGGATCGGGCCGTCTGCCGAGGACGTCGGCAATGAGGCGGGCGGCATGGCGGCCCACGGCCGCCGGGTCTGAGAGCACGATGATTTCCACCCTGCCCAGAGTACCCATCTTTCGATGATTTGTCCGTACCAATATCAAGATTTTTCGCTATATACTCGGAATCATGGAGCAATCACGCGAATTGGTTCGGACCGGTTCCCCCAAGTACGTGGCCCTGGCCAACGCCCTGGCCGAACAGATCCGCACGTCTCTGGCCGTCGGAGATCCGCTGCCCACCGAACGGGAGCTGCAGGCCGGCTTCGGGGTCAGCCGCGACACCGTGCGCCGGGCCATCGCCCGGCTGGCCTCCGCAGGCCTGGTCTACAACGTGCAGGGCTCGGGCACCTATGTCGCGGATCCCGCGCAGATCCGCAAGGGCCCGCGGCTCACCGGATTCAGCCAGGACATGGCCGAGCGCGGGCTCAAGGCCTCCTCCCGCACCCTGGACTGTGGGATCGAACCATGCTCGGCCGACACGGCCCGCACCCTGGGCCTGGCCGAGGGCTCCGGCGTCCTGCTGCTGCGCAGGCTCCGGCTCGCCGACGGAACACCCATGGCCCTGGAGACCGCCCGCCTACTGCCGGGCCTCTTCGGCGAGGAACTGCCCGACCCGGAGGGCTCGCTGGACGCGCAGCTGGCCGCGCACGGCCAGCGCATCGTGCGGGCCTCCCAGGCCATCTCCGCAACCAACCTCACGCCCACCCAGGCGCACCTGCTCGACCAGCCCGTGGGAGCCGCGGCCCTGCGCATGGAGCGGGTCGGCTTCACCGAACGCGGGCGGGCCGTCGAGGCCACCGAGACCCTCTACCGCGGGGACCGCTACGGCTACGAAACGACCGTGGAGCGGGGTCCCGCCTGATTTCGGAGGTACCGGTTTCAAAGTATGACCCGCACCGAACCCGAGACGCATGAACGGCATCCATTCCGCACCGAACCATGAGACTGAACCGCTAGAGTCGACAGTGAGTAGCGAAGTCAAACACGACTTTGCACTCGTTGGCCAGGGGGCAAGAACGTGACCGAAACAGTGATTTCACCGAAGCGGCTGGATCCGCGTGGCTTGCTCAGTGAATGGGCGAACGCGTCGGACGAGTGGGTACGCTTTATTGTCAAGCATGTCCTTTCCGACGGCGAACCCTTAGGAATCGAAGAAGAGTCTCAGGCTTACGCCCTTTTTCGGCAGGAGAATGCTTTTGAAGCCCGTGCACTGCCCACGGAATTGCCACTGGCGACTCTTGAGCAGGAGGATGAAGCAATTGAGCCACTAAAGCTCACGTCTCTCGCTGAAGTAACCGGTGTCAACGCTCTGGTGGAAGGCGGTGTCATTGAACCGCATGAGGGTCTGACGATCCTGTTCGGTGAGAACGGTACGGGAAAGACGGGATATTCGCGGATCTTCAAGGGACTCGCTGCCAGCCGGACCGCGGACGTGATCCTTGGCAATATCGAAGCCACTAGCCCGCAGACTCAATCCGCATTGGTCGGATACACACTAGGTGGGGAGTCTAAGACCCATGCATGGACGGGACAACAAGGAATTGCCCCCTTCACTAGAATGTCCATCTTCGATAGCCCTTCCGTCAGTTTCCACGTGGACGACGATCTGGAGTACGTGTACGTTCCGGCCGCCCTTGCGCTGTTCAATCACGTGATTGCTGGCATCAAGGCTGTGCAGAGCCAGATTGAACAAGCTGTTGAGGATCTGCAAACGGGACCAACAGGAGTTCTGTCGCGGTTTGCGCCTGGCTCCAGCGTGTACCCCCTTATCGAGGAACTTGGGGCTGCGACTGATCTAGAACAGTTGAAAACGTTCGCCGATACCGATCATGACGTTGACGCTCGCTTGGGCAACTTACATCGCATCGTCGCCGCACTCGAAGCAGACACAATTGGCTCTGAGATCAAGGTCCAGCAGCGCGTCGAAAATATAGTCGCTCAAGCGTCGGCTGTAGCAACATCGATGGTTCAATTCAATATCCCTGAGTTTAATCTCGAAATCGCTAAACTCGCCGACCTCGAGGATGACTATCGAACGTTCCGCGCCGCATTGTTTGAGGCGGCAGATCTCCCTGCTGATCCCGATGAAACCTGGAGCACATTCGTCGAAGCAGGAGACAGCTACAAGACGCATCTCACCATACTGGGCGCACACGATGCTGACCGATGCCTCTACTGCCGACAACCGCTGGACGAAACCGCGCGGGCACTAATCGACAAGTACTCTGAATATCTGGAGGACAAGATCACCACCGAAATTGCCGCCTCGGTTTCCCGACTTGAATCTCTTGCCGAACCGATCCTGGCCATCCAAGCAGGTGACGCCTCTACTTTTGCAAACGAATACGCTTCCACGGACGACAAGCCGACTTTCCACGTGGAGCTGGACCGTACTCTTGCCACGTTGGCTACTCTCACAGGCCACCTTCAATCGACGTCGATTGTCGAGTTGGATCTAACCCTAAACACTGCAGAGGACTTGGAGGCACTCACCGCCGCTCTGTCAACCACGAAGGAATCGTTGGTAGAGCTGAGAAGGCATGATGAGTCGCGGGCGCAAACGCTCGCTGAGAAAAAGACGGCGCTTGTCGAACTGGAAGCAGCCGCGGAACTGACAAAGTCGTGGACGGTGATCGAGTCGCATGTGAAGGACGCAAAGCAGGCAAAGCGGTTGACGCTACTCGCCAGACCCATGACCGGGCTCTTGCGGGCTGTCACTGGCCTGGCAAAGACCGCGAGCGACCAGATGATCAATGCGAGCTTCGACGCACTCTTCAACGAAGAATGCACCGCCCTTCGAGCGCCTACGCTGCAAGTGGAGTTCTCTGGCCGCCAAGGACGAGCGCAACGACGGAAGGTCCTCAGTGGTAAGCACAAGCCGTCCAAGGTTCTTTCGGAAGGCGAACAGAAGGTAATCGCGATGGCGGACTTCCTCGCCGAGGCGCGGCTCGCTGGCATCTCGGCTCCGGTCATCTTCGATGATCCAGTTTCCAGTCTCGATCACCGGCGGATCAACGAGGTCGCACAACGAATCACTTCTCTCGCTAGTACCACGCAGGTCATCGTGTTTACGCATGATATCTTCTTCGCGATTACTCTGCTCCACCTTATGGAAGCGACTAAGCGATGCTCGTACTTCCACATTAGTGACGAGGGAGGAAAGGGGCAGATCGTCCGCGCGACCGGCCCGCGCTGGGACAGCCTGAACAACCTTAAGAAAAACATCAACCAGACGATCCAGGATGCCAGGTTGCAAGAGGGTGATGCTCGTGCAGCCCTCGTTCGGACCGGCTACGACTGGATCCGAGCATGGTGCGAGGTTTTCACGGAGTCGGAACTGCTCCAGAATGTTACTCAGCGATACCAACCCAACGTACGCATGACGAACCTGCCGAAGATCAAACCCGCGGCTTTGCCTGCCGTCATCGAGACCGTCACTCGGATCTTCGAAGACGCTTGTCGGTACATCGACGGCCACTCGCAGCCGCTGCCGAGCCTGAATGTAACTCCTACCCTAACTGGACTGGAAAATCATTGGGAACAATTGACCACAGCGCGAACGACTTACAACAATGCTGACGAGTAAACGAGCGATAGTCGTTGTTCAGCTTCAGTGGCGGAAGGACCAACAGTGATTATCCAACTTAGTTTTGACGTACCACCAGAGATCCATGCAGGGTTGCTAAGTGGCGAGTACATTCGACACGGTGGCATCGTACGCAACAAACTAGGACAAATCGTCAAGCCCTTAATTGAGGTCTCCGTACCATCAAACGCCAAGACGACCCTGGGAAATGTAGCAGCGAGATCTAAGAACCCGGGGGTCATCATCGCCGCAGCTGCGCTGGTCACGGTGGCAGTGGGAACGACCGCGATAATCGCGGCGAGGAAGTGGGGCGGCAGGCCCTTCATGCCGGAGTGCGTTGAAAGGTACAACGCCTCCTTGGGTGCCTATCTGGAGGCAATCGAGGCAGGACGCCTTGATACGGACATTATTGACCGGCTCGTCGCCGATTTCGATGCTGTTAGTGCTTGCTCCGACGAGAGCAGCAGCATCACGCTCGACCTGAATACGAAGCACGGAGAATCGCTATTCAATCTCGTGGTTGGTTACACGAGGCAACTTGCCGAAGCAAACTCCATCGACCTGGGTGAACTTCAGGAACTTACATCAGCTTCCGCGCATGATGAAGTTGTTCACCTGCGTCGGCTTCTTGAAGCTCAGAAGAAAATCTTTACCGAAGCAGCCTAGCTCAACTGCTATGGGGCAACCGACAAGACAGAAGGGAACCAATCAGAATCCGGATCCTTCCTAATCCCGGCGCTTCCCGGCAGTAGGGGTCACTCGCCTCCGACGGTGGTGTGGATCAGCCCGCGGATCCCGTCGAAGTGCCCGGCCATCAGGCGCGCGGCTGTCGCCTTGTCCCCCGCGGCCACAGCCTCGTAGATGTCCCGGTGATTCCGGGCGGTCTCCACCAGCAGGTCGTCGGTGGGATCCATCTGCTCGTGCAGCTTGGAATAGGCGGACCAGAAGACCCCCAGCAGGTTGGTGAGCATGCCGTTCTCCAGCGGCTCGAACAGCCCGCGGTGGAACTGCTCGTCGGCCTCACTCAGCGGCCTGCCTGCCTCGGCCCGGGCCTCCATGTCCTCCACGGCGGCACGGACGCGCCCCAGTGCCGGCGGCGTCATCGCGTCGATGGCCGCGCCGATCAGCCCGGCCTCGAGGGCCTGGCGGACCTCGACGAGCTCGAGGGCCTCGTGGCCGCCGTTGCGCAGCGAGAGCCGCGAGTGGAATTCGAGGGTCGCGGCGAGCGCGCCGAGCTGCTTGGTGGCCACGAACATGCCGTAGCCGTGGCGCACGTCCACGATGCCCAGGGCCTGGAGGACCTTGAGCGATTCGCGCACGGTGTTCCGCCCGACGCCGAGTTCCTCGACCAGCTCGTGCTCGGTGGGCAGCGGATCGCCGGGAACGAGCCCGCGCTCGAGGATCAGCTCCATGATTTCCTGCTGCAGGGCCTGCAGCCGGTCGGCCGCGTTGGCCCGCGCCCGCCGGGCGGATGGCTGTGCTGCGCTCATCGGTTTCCCTTTCTTCTGCCGCATCTCGCCTGCCGGCCCCGCGGGCTGCGGGGCCATGGTTGACGTTCAATGTGACTTCGCATACATTGTACTGCAGGCATAGGACATCCTACATCCGATAACCGTCCACATCCCACTCCAAGGTGACCACCATGACGCTACACAACGAAGTTTTGAACATGGCCAGCTCCCGCCGCAATTTCCTCAAACTGGCCGGGGCCATGGGAGTCGCCGGCGCCTTCGCCGCGACTCTCTCGGCCTGCGGACCCAGCGGAGCCACCGGCACCGCCGCCTCCGGGGCCGCCGGGACCAAGCCGATCGAGGCCGGCATGTCCTACGCGCTTTCCACCGGGTTCGACCCGATGACCTCCTCCGGGGCCACCCCGATGGCAGCGAACCTGCACATCTTCGAGGGCCTGACCGAACTGCACCCGGCAACCCGCGAACGCTACCTGGCACTGGCCGCCGCCGAACCCGTCAAGGTCGGGGACAAGGGCTACGAGATCAAGCTGCGCGCCGGGGCCACCTTCCACAACGGTGACCCGGTCACCGTCGAGGACGTCGTCTACTCCTTCGAGCGCGTGCTCGATGAGAAGAACGCCTCGCTCTTCGCACAGTTCATCCCCTTCATCGACAAGGTGACCGCGAAGGGCACCGACACCGTCTCCTTCACCCTGAAGTATGCCTTCCCGCTCTTCGCCGAGCGCATTTCCATCGTCAAGATCGTCCCGAAGAAGCTGGCCTCGGCTAACCAGGCCGGCTTCGACGCCGCCCCGGTGGGCACCGGGCCCTACAAGCTCATTTCCGCGGTCAAGGACGACAAGATCGTCTTCGAGAAGTTCGAGGCGTACAACGGGCCGATGGCCGCCCAGGCCCCGGGCATGACCTGGTTCCTGCTCTCGGACGCCGCGGCCCGCGTCACCGCGGTGGAATCCGGCCGCGTCCAGGCCATCGAGGACGTCCCCTACCTGGACGTCGAACGGCTCAAGGCCAACGCCACCGTCGAGTCCGTGCAGTCCTTCGGCCTGCTCTTCTTGATGTTCAACTGCGCCGAGAAGCCCTTCGACAACAAGCTGGTCCGCCAGGCCCTGCACTACGGCCTGGACACCCAGACCGTCATCGACCGGGCCCTGCTGGGCAACGCGACCGCGGCCAGCTCGTTCGTGCAGGAAAACCACCCGGGCTACCACCGCGCCTCCACCGTCTACGGCTACGACCCGGAAAAGGCCGCGGCCCTGCTCAAGGAGGCAGGGGTCACCGAGCTCTCCTTCGAGCTGCTGACCACCGACACGTCCTGGGTCAAGGACGCGGCCCCGGTGATCATCGAGTCCTGGAACAAGCTTCCGGGCGTCAAGGTCACGCTCAAGTCCATGCAGTCCGGCGCCCTGTACCCGGACCACGTCGACTCGGGCAAGTTCCGCGTCGTCGCCGCCCCGGGCGACCCCTCGGTCTTCGGCAACGACCTGGACCTGTTGCTTTCCTGGTGGTACCGCGGCACCGTGTGGCCGCAGGACCGCTTCCGCTGGAGCAAGACCAAGGAGAACGCGACCGTGCAGAAGCAGCTTGATGCCGCCGTGCGCGCCGCCGACCCGGTCGCCGCGCAGAAGGTCTGGAACCAGGTCATCGACCTGATTGCCGAGCAGGCCCCGCTCTACCCGATCCTGCACCGCATGCTGCCGACCGCCTGGAACCCGGATGCGCTGACGGGCTTCCGCCCGCTGCCGACCACCGGGCTCTCCTTCGTGGACGTCGCGCACGCCTAGCGCGCATTTGTGGCGCGCCGCCTGCCGTCCCCCATCGGCGGCGGCGCGCACTCCTTTTACCCCCTCCATCTCCGCACATCCCCCAAACCGAGGAGCACCATAGACGTGGGCAATACCCTCCGCCTGCTGGGCCGACGCCTGGCGGCACTGCCACTGATGATCCTGGGCGTGACGCTGCTGGTCTTCCTGGTCCTGCAGTTCTCCCCCGGCGACCAGGCCACCACCGCGCTCGGCGAGGGCGCCAGCGAGGAAGCCAAGGCCGCCTACCGCGCCGAACGCGGCCTCGACAAGCCGGTGATTGCGCAGTACATCTCCTTCCTGGCCCGCTTGCTGGTGCTCGACTTCGGCAAGACCACCCCTCCGGCCCAGCCGATCTCCGGGATCATCGCCGGCGCGTTCCCGCTGACCCTGCAGCTGACCTTCTTCGGCGTGGCCATCGCCGTGGTGCTCTCCCTGCTGCTGGGCGTCACCGCCGCGCTCTACCGCGACCGCTGGCCCGATGCGGGCATCCGCGTGCTCTCCATCGCCGCCGTCGCGACTCCCTCCTTCTGGCTCGGCATCCTGCTGATCCAGTGGCTGGCCCTGGGCACCGGCACCTTCCCCTCCGGCGGCTTCGTACCCTTCAGCCAGGATCCCGCCGGCTACTTCCGCTCGCTCGCACTGCCCGCCCTGGCCCTGGCCATCCCGGTCTGCGCCTCGCTGATCCGCGTGGTGCGCACCTCGATGGTCGAGGAAATGGACAAGGACTACGTCCGCACCGCCATCGGCAACGGGGTCCCGCGCCACGAGGTCATCCGCCGCAACGTGCTGCGCAACGCGCTGATCACCCCGGTCACCGTGCTGGGCCTGCGCATCGGCTACCTGCTCGGCGGAGCGGTGGTCATCGAAATGATCTTCTCGCTGCCCGGCATGGGCCAGCTCATCCTCAACGGCATCACCAACAACGACGTCTCCCTGGTCCAGGGCGTCACCCTGACCATCGCCATCACCTTCGTGCTGGTCAACATCGCGGTGGACCTGCTCTACCTGCTCATCAACCCCCGGATTAGGACGGTATGACCATGCGGTACGGACTCGCTGACCGCCTCAGCCGCCCCGGCCTGGCCTTCAAGGCCCTCCCGGCCGGCTCCAAGGCCGCCCTGCTCTTCCTCGCCATCGTCGCCCTCGCGGCCCTCTTCGCCCCCTGGATTGCCCCGCACGACCCGCTGGCCACCGGCATCCCCGCCCAGCCACCCAGCGCCACCAACCCCTTCGGCACCGACCGCTTGGGCCGGGACATCTACTCGCGCCTGCTCTTCGGCGCGCGCTCCTCGCTGCTCATCGGCCTGGGTGCCGTGGCGCTGGCCATCGCCGTGGGAGCCGTGCTCGGCGCGATCGCCGCGACCGCCTCCAAGTGGGTCAGCGAAACCGTCATGCGCATCATGGACGTCATCATGGCCTTCCCCGGCATCGCGCTGGCCGCGGTCCTGCTGGCCACCCTGGGCAACTCCGTCCCGGTGATCATCGTCGCGA
This sequence comes from Paeniglutamicibacter sp. MACA_103, assembly GCF_045798555.1. NCBI lineage: Bacteria > Bacillati > Actinomycetota > Actinomycetes > Micrococcales > Micrococcaceae > Paeniglutamicibacter > Paeniglutamicibacter sp. MACA_103. Next base: position 101,517 of record NZ_JBIXLN010000012.1, read on the forward strand.
TCGCCGTCATCTACATCCCGCAGCTGGCCCGCGTGGTCCGCGCCAACGTCATGGCCCAGTGGGGCGAGGACTACGTGCGCGCCGAGCAGGTGCTCGGCGCCGGACGGCTGCACATCCTGGTGCGCCACGTGGTGCGCAACACCGCCGCCCCGGTGCTGGTCTTCGCCACCGTGATGGTCGCCGACGCGATCATCTTCGAGGCCTCGCTCTCCTTCCTGGGCGCCGGCGTCCAGGACCCGGCCCCCAGCTGGGGCAACGTCATCTCCTACGGCCGCACCCTGGTGCTCAACGGCGCCTGGTGGGCCACCACCTACGCCGGCCTGCTGATCCTGCTCACCGTGCTCTGCCTGAACGTGCTCGCCGAGGGCCTCACCGACGCCATGGTGAACCCGCGGCTGCGCAAGCCGGCAAAGATCACCGAGAAGGACAACACCGCCGCCGCCGTGCTGCGCGCCGAGTCCGGCGCCGGTGCCGCCGCCCAGGCACCCGCATCGCCCCACGCCGCGACCCCGCCGCTGCTCGCCGCCCAGCTGGACCGGCTGCGCTCCACCGAACTGGGCCGCGGCGACCGGCTGGCCCCCGACACCGCCGCCCGCCCCATCCTTCAGGTGCGGAACCTGTCCATCCGCTTCCCCGACCGCTACGGCGACACCAGGATCGTGGACAATGTCTCCTTCACCGTCAACGAGGGCGAGACCATGGGATTGGTCGGCGAATCCGGTTGCGGCAAGTCCATCACCTCCCTGGCCATCATGGGCCTGCTCGCCCCCAACGCGCAGGTCACCGGCTCGATCCGCTTCGAGGGCCGCGAACTCGTGGGACCGGACAACCGCGAGGCCACCCGCGAGAAGCTCTTCAAGGGGCTGCGCGGGGAACAGATCGCAATGGTCTACCAGGACGCCCTGTCCTCGCTGAACCCCTCGATGCTCATCCGCGAGCAGATGGAACAGCTGACCCGGCGCAACGGGCGGATGAGCCCGGAGGAACTGCTCAAACTGGTCAAGCTGGATCCGCGCCGGACGCTGCGCTCCTACCCGCACGAGCTCTCCGGCGGGCAGCGCCAGCGCGTGCTCATCGCCATGGCGCTCTCCCGCTCCCCCAAGCTCGTGGTCGCCGATGAGCCGACCACCGCGCTGGATGTCACGGTGCAGGCCCAGGTCGTGGACCTGCTCAACGAGCTGCGCGAGCAGCTCGGCTTTGCGATGGTCTTCGTCAGCCACGACCTGGCCCTGGTCGCCTCCCTGGCCCACCGCGTGACCGTCATGTACGCCGGGCAGGTCGTCGAATCCGGCGCCACCGGCGAGCTGCTGGCGGACCCGCGGCACGAATACACCCGCGGGCTGCTCGGGGCCGTGCTCTCCATCGAATCCGGTGCCGAGCGCCTGCACCAGATCCCCGGCTCGGTGCCCAGCCCCCGCGACTTCGCGTCCGGGGACCGCTTCGCGCCCCGTTCGCTGGACCCGGCCGCCGATCCCGCCCGGGCCCTGGCCTTGGAAAGGATCGGCGCGTCCGACCACTACTGGGCCACCGCGGCCGCCAGCACCGCCGCCTCCACCGAAGGAGCCAACGCATGAGCACCACCGCCCTGGCCGGCGCCCACGGCGCCGCCGTCTCCGCCGCCCCGGTCCTGGAACTCAAGGACGTGCACGTCCACCACCGCGCCCGCGGCGGCAAGCTGTTCAACCCGACCATCGTGCGCGCGGTCAACGGGGTCGACTTCACGGTCGCCCGCGGCGAAACCGTCGGCATCGTCGGGGAATCCGGGTGCGGCAAGTCCACGCTCGCCTCGGTGCTGGTGGGCCTGCGCGAACCGACCAGCGGCTCGGTGCTCTTCCACGGGCAGCCGTTCTCCCGCCGCGGGGCGGCCCGCAAGGAATTCGGCCGGTCCGTCTCGATCATCTTCCAGGACCCGGCCACCGCGCTGAACCCCCGGATGACGGTGCACGACATCCTCACCGACCCGCTGCTGGTGCACGGGATCGGGACCAGGGCCAGCCGCTCGGCCAAGGTCTACGAGCTGCTCGAGCTGGTCGGGCTTCCGGCCTCCGCCGCGGAGGTCTCCCCGTCCCAGATCTCCGGCGGGCAGCGCCAGCGCGTGGCCATCGCCCGGGCGCTGGCGCTGGACCCGGAACTGGTGATCGCCGACGAGCCCACCAGTGCGCTGGACGTCTCGGTCCGCGCCCAGGTGCTGAACCTGCTCACCGACCTGAAGGCCAAGCTCAACCTGGGACTCGTCTTCATCTCCCACGACATCTCCACCGTCCGCTACGTCGCGGACCGCATCTGCGTGATGAACGCAGGGCAGATCGTGGAGCAGGGCACCGCCGCCCAGGTCTTTGACACCCCCACCAACGACTACACCCGAACCCTGCTGGGCGCCGCCCCGAGCCTGCTTCAGGCCCCGGCACCCACCCGAACTCCCCTGGAGGAATCATGAGCACCACCCCCGCATTCACCGGCGTCATCCCGCCGGTCATCACCCCGCGCACCTCCGACGGCGCCCTGGACCTGCCGGGCCTGGAGGCCGTGGTCGAGCACCTGGTCTCCGGCGGCATGCACGGCCTGTTCCCGCTGGGCTCCTCGGGCGAGACCCCCTACCTGACCGACGCCGAACGCGCCGAGGTCCTTGCCACCGTGGCCTCGGCCACCGCGGGCCGGGTGCCGCTGCTGGTGGGCGCCAACGAGCAGACCACCGCGCGGGTCATCGAGGAGGCCCGCAAGGTCGCCTCCCGCGGCGCCGACGCCGTCGTGGTCACCACCCCGTACTACGCGATCTTCGACGCCACCGAGGTCAAGCGCCACTTCCGCGCCGTCGCCGCGGCGGTGGACGTCCCGGTCCTCGCCTACGACGTCCCGGTGCGCACGCACTTCAAGCTGGCCCCCGGGCTGCTGGCCGAGCTCGCCCACGAGGGCACCATCGCCGGGGTCAAGGACTCCTCCGGCAACGACATTGCCTTCCGCCAGCTGCGCCTGCTCACCCGCGGACTCGAGGGCTTCGCCCTGTTCAGCGGGCACGAGGTCGTGTGCGACGCCGCGATGCTCTCGGGCGCCGACGGACTGGTCCCGGGCCTGGCCAACGTGGACCCGGCCGGCTACCGCAGGCTCTACGACGCCGCGGTGTCCGGGAACTGGGAGACCGCGGTGAAGGAACAGGACCGGCTCGCCGAGCTCTTCCGCATCGTCGATGTCCCCGACGGCTCGCGGGTCTCCCCCGGCGCCGGCGGACTCGGTGCGTTCAAGACCGCGCTGGCCGAACTCGGCGTCATCGGTGCCAACACCATGAGCCGGCCCATGGAGTCGCTGAACGCCGCCGAGGCCACCGAAATCCGCGCGATCCTCTCCGCCACCGGACTGCTCTAGGTCCATGGCAGCACATCGCACCGCCGTCGGCATCGACCTGGGCGGCACCAAGATCGCCGCCGCCCTTATCTTTGCCGACGGCACCATCTCCTCCCGGGCCTCGCTGCCCACCCCTGCGGCAAACGGACCGGAGGCGGTGCTCGATGCCATCGCCGAGCTCGCCGCGCCGCAGCTCGCGGCGGCCCTTGCCGCCGGGACACCGGCGCTCGGGGTCGGGATCGGGGCGGCCGGGGTCATCGACCCGGCAACCGCCCGGGTGCTCTCGGCCACCGACCACCTGCCGGGCTGGGCCGGGACCGACCTGCGCGCCGGGCTTGGAACCCGGCTCGGGGTGGAACCGCACCGCATCCAGGCGGTCAACGACGTGCATGCCCACGCCCTGGGCGAGGGCTGGCTGGGAGCCGCCGCCGGGTCCGATTCGGTGCTGCTTGCCGCCTTCGGCACCGGCATCGGCGGTTCGCTGCTGTTGCACGGGGTTCCCGTCTACGGCGCCCGGCAGGTCGGCGGGCACCTGGGCCATGTGCCCTGCGCCGAGGCAACGGGATTGCCCTGCCCGTGCGGGGCCACCGGGCACCTGGAGGCCGTGGCCTCCGGGCCCGGGCTGCATGCCCTCTACCTGCGCCGCGGCGGGGACCCGACAGCTACCGACGCGCGCGCGGTGTTCGCCCGCGCGACGGACGGGGACGTAATCGCGGCAGCCGCCATCCACACGGCGGCCACCGCGGCCGGCCGTGCCCTGGGCGGGCTGGCCAACGCGCTGGACCCGGAGGCCGTCATCGTCTCCGGCGGCCTGGCCGATGCCGGCGAGCCCTGGTGGGGCCCGCTGCGCGCGGCTTTCGCCGCCGAACTGATCGGCCCGCTGGCGTCCCTGGCCCCGCAAGCGGCGGCGCTGGGCGCCGACGCCGCCCTGGCCGGGGCCGCCTCGCTGTTCCTTGCCCCCGCCCACTCCACTCTTGTCTCCGCGTAAAAAGGATCCAACCCCGTGCTGCTGACAGCCACCCAGATCGCCGCGCTGAAGGGCGCGCTGATTGTCTCCGCCCAGGCCTACCCGGGCGAGCCCATGCGCGATCCGCGCACCATGGCGCAGGTCGCGGCCTCCGCCGTGATCGGCGGTGCCAAAGCGGTGCGCGTCCAGGGCCTGGCCGACATTTCCGCCACCCGTTCCGCGGTGCAGGTCCCGGTCATCGGCTTGTTCAAGGACGGGCACGACGGCGTGTTCATCACCCCCACGCTGCACCACGCCCTGGCCGTCGCGGCGGCCGGCGCGCACATCGTCGCCCTGGACGGGACCCGGCGGCCGCGGCCCGACGGGCTGGACCTGGCGCAGACCATCGCCGGTATCCACGAACGCTCTTCTGCCACCGTAATGGCCGACTGCGGTTCGCTCCAGGACGCGATTGCCGCCGCGGCCGCCGGGGCCGACCTGATCGGCACCACGCTGGCCGGCTACACCGGGGAACGGCCCAAGACCCAGGGCCCGGACCTGGAACTGCTCGAGGCCATCGTGGCCGCAGACCTGGGGCTACCGGTCATCGCCGAGGGCCGCATCCACACCCCCGCGCAGGCCCGTGAGGCGCTGGACGCCGGCGCGCACGCCGTGGTGGTCGGCACCGCCATCACCCATCCGGCGACCCTGACCGGCTGGTTCGTCGACGCCCTGGAATCGTGAGTCCGCGCATGGGCCCGAGCGTGGGCCCGATCCAAACCGTGCTGGCCGCCCGCGGGCATGGCGGCTACCGGCAGTACCGGATCCCCGCCCTGGCCGTGACCAACGCCGGGACCCTGCTCGCTGTCTACGACGGCCGGCCCACGCTCGATGACCTGCCCTCCCCCGCGGACTTGGTGCTGCGCCGCAGCACCGACGGCGGGGCAACCTGGGAACCGCAGCGCATCCTGCGCACCGGCACCGGCCTGCACGGCTTCGGCGATGCGTCCCTGCTCGTGGACCGGGACACCGGCACGATCTTCTGCTTCCACGCCGCGACCACGCGGTGGGGCTTCTTCGAATCCCGCGAGGGCACCGCCCAGACCCAGCACGTGGACCTCTCGGTTTCCACCGACGACGGCCGCAGCTGGAGCCACCGCAGGATCACCGGCCAGTTGAAGCGCCCGGGGATCCGCGGAATCTTCGCCGCGTCGGGCGCCGGAACCCAGATCGCGGCCGGCGCGCACGCCGGTCGGCTGCTGCAGCCCTGCGTGGTGCTGCTTTCAAGGGACGGGCGGATCGCCGCCGCGGTGGCCCACAGCGACGACCACGGGCAAAACTGGACGCTGGGCAATCCGCTGGATCCTGCCGCCGACGGCACCCACACCAACGAATCCTCCGTGGCCGCCCTGCCCGACGGCAGCGTGCTGCTGCACTCGCGCGCGACACCGCACCGGCTCACCGCCCGCTCGGCAGACGGCGGCGCCACCTTCACCCGCCCGGTCCCGGTGCGCCAGTTGCCAGACCCCAGCGACAACGGTTCGGTGCTCGCCCTTTCCGGCGGCGGGCTCGTCGCCACCCACAACGCGCACCAATACCTGCGCCGCAACACCGTGCTGCGGCACAGCCCCGACGACGGAACCACTTGGTCCGCTGGCATCGTGCTCTGCCCGGGTCCTTCCGCCTACTCCACGACCGTCCAGCTGCCCGACGGCTCGGTCGGCGTGCTCTATGAGCGCGGCGCCTACGAGGAGATCGTCTTCGCCCGTGTCCCGCTCGCCGACCTCACCGCGCAGGACGTCACAAACCCGCCGGACGACGACACCAACCCCGACCACGGTCCCCGCCCGTTGCCCGGCCATCCGGACCTGCTGGTGGAGCTCGTGCCGCGCTCGATCACCACCGCTCCCCCGAAAGACTGGACGTTCACGGAACCGCACCTCGTGCTGGGGCAGGCCGATGCCGGCTACGGGGCGGCCGGCAAGGAGGTCGGCCAGGCGGCTGCCCAATTGGTCGCATCCAGGGCGGATCTGCTGGCCAACTACGGCCCGCCCGCCCCGGGAATCCGCCCCGGGGACACCCTCACGTATTCGGCCGCCGTCACCAACCGCGGTACCAAACCGGTGACCGTGCGGCCCAGCGGAGACGTGGACGGGCACGCGCAGCAACTGGCCCCGGGGGCGACCGCCGTATGGCTCCACCTGAACCACCGAACCACGGCGCCAGGATCACGGCCGCGAATCGACTGGGCCGTCGAACATGGCCCGGTTCCGCCGAACCAAACCATTCGGCCCTAGCCGGGCCGGCAAGGGGCGGCGAATTGCCTGCCAAAAGGTCGGAGGTCTGCTCTCGAAACGGACCTCCGACCTTTACCGTTTTAAGGACCAAAGGCCCCACAACCTTTCGGTTGCGGGGCCCCTGGGTTCCAGCCCGATGGCCGGAGCAAGCGGTTTAGCGCTTGGAGAACTGCGAAGCCTTGCGGGCCTTCTTGAGACCAGCCTTCTTGCGCTCGATGACGCGGGCGTCACGAGTCAAGTAGCCGGCCTTCTTGAGAGCGGCGCGGTTGTTGTCGCGGTCGATCTCGTTCAGCGAACGGGCGATGCCCAGGCGCAGCGCACCGGCCTGGCCCGAGGGGCCACCACCGTGGATGCGTGCAATGACGTCGTACGCGCCGTCGAGCTCGAGGAGCTTGAACGGTTCGTTGACATCCTGCTGGTGCAGCTTGTTCGGGAAGTAGTTTTCCAGCGAGCGGCCGTTGAGGGTCCACTGGCCGGTGCCCGGAACGACGCGCACGCGGGCAATTGCCTGCTTGCGGCGGCCGACTGCTGCGCCTGCAACAGTCAGTGCCGGACGTTCCTTGACGACAACGGCTTCTGCCGATGCGGACTCCGAGGTGTACGAAGTCGGAGCTTCACCCTCGAATTCAGTGATCTCTTCAGTGTTCTGAGCCACGATAATCTCCTAAAGTCTTGTTCTCGGGGCCCAGCGCTACTGCGCGACCTGGGTGATTTCGAAGGTCTTCGGCTGCTGTGCAGCGTGCGGGTGCTCGGCACCGCGGTAGACCTTCAACTTGGACAGCTGATCTGCAGCAAGGGAGTTCTTCGGAAGCATGCCCTTGATGGCCTTCTCCACTGCCTGGACCGGGTTCTTTTCAAGAAGCTCGGCGTAGGTCACGGACTTCAGGCCGCCCGGGAAACCCGAGTGGCGGTAGGCGCGCTTGTTTTCGAGCTTGGCGCCGGTGAGGGCAACCTTCTCGGCGTTGATGATGATGACGTGATCGCCCATGTCCATGTGGGGGGCGAAGGTAGCCTTGTGCTTGCCGCGCAGCAGGGTTGCGGCCTGGACGGCGAGGCGACCCAGGACAACGTCGGTGGCATCAATGATGTGCCACTGGCGGGTCTGGTCAGCCGGCTTTGGAGTGAACGTACGCACTGTAATTGCCTTTGTTTTATTGGTTACTGGTCAAGCACAGTTCCAAGCAGCGGCTGTGAGATCCACTGTTGTCGATGTGCTGTGTTCGATGCGCTGTAACCAGTTCGCCAGGTGAGGACTGAAAAGACCGGCCGTCCATGAATGTTCGCAATCCCAGCAGACCAGTGGCTCTGCAACTGAGCCGTCACGCGGAGAAGGTTGTGTCGAACAAAGGACACGCACAACAGCCCATAGTCTATCGGATTAACCCCGACTCCACCAAAGCGTCGGGAGTGAGCCTGCCTACGCCGACTCATCGATGCCCAGGTTGACCGGAAATCCACGAACGCCAGGACCCTTCCCGCATCGGATCGAGTCCGTCGCGGGGGCACCCCACGGCCTGCCGCTACTCGCGGGTGCCGCGCAGTTCCGGCAGGTTGGTGGTGATCTCGTGCGGCTTGCGCCGGGTGCGGGTCAATTCCGCGCGCCTGGCGATCTCGTGGGCATCAAGCGGATAGGCAATTTCCTCGAGCACCAGCGCCCGTGGATCCGCCAGCATGATCCGTGAATCGCGCACGGCTTCCGCCAATCGCATTGCCACCCAGCCCGGGGCCTCGCTGCCGTCCCCCACCTTGATGCACGCACCGATCATGGCCCTGACCATGTTGTGGCAAAACGCGTCGGCCTTCAGGTGCACCACGATGATGCCTTCGGAATCCCGCTCGAAGGTGAATTCCGTGAGCGTGCGGATCGTGGTGGCATGGTCCCGGGGCTTGCAGAAGGACAAGAAGTCGTGGCGTCCGAGCAGGCTTGCGGCCTCGGCGTTCAGCAGCGCGACGTCGAGATCCGTCTTGTGCCACATGGTGAAGGCACGGGTCAGCGGATCGAAGCGTGCCGGGCCATCGGCGATGCGGTAAGAGTAGCGGCGCCACAGCGCAGAGAACCGTGCGTCGAAACCGGAAGGGGCGATCCAGACGTCGTGGACCAGGATGGCCCCGTGTTCGCGGCCAAGCACGCCGCGCAGCCGGCGAAGCAGGGCAAAGCCTGGTTCGAGGTCGGCTCCGCGGGCCAGGCCCGCCACTTCGGTGGGGGTCAGGTCGAAGTGGGCGATCTGGTTCCGGGCATGTACGCCGGCATCGGTGCGACCGGCAACGACCGTGCGGATGTTGCGGCGGATGAGCATGGCCAGACCCGCCTCGAGCACGCCCTGCACGGTGGGAAGGCCCGGCTGCAGCGCCCAGCCGTTGTAGGCGGTTCCGTCGTAGCCGATCCGTATGCCCATGCGGACGGTCGCAGGTTCGGTGGCGCTGCCGGCCGGCGCGAGGCCGGGGTGCTGCGCGTCAAAGGCGGAAGTGTTCATCTCACGGTCCTCGTTCAGTGTCCGCTTCCACCTTCTCGGGGCGCGGCTCCTCCCCCGCCGTCGCGTGCCGCCGTCGATGGCGAGGGCAACACGGCGAGGGGTCTTCGGTACTTAAAGCGTTGGGGGCGGGGGGGGGGGGGGGCGGGGGCCCCCGCCGGGGCGGG